>JBEANU010000318.1:0-3865 GCA_041165265.1 Bacteroidota bacterium
AATTAGTATTTTTTTGGTATGGTGAATTTGTACCACCTGAATTAGCCATATATGAAAAGCACATTGTTTTTTGGGGTGATAATGGTTCACTTATTTTGGTAAAATTATTAGCCTTATTAAATGTAATTACATACCAAAATATTTACATTAATACCATTTTTTTTGAACTGATAACCATGGTTGGTTTATTAAGCTTGTACCGAACATTTTTTTTATATTTTCCTGATAAAAAAACTTTATTACTAATGTGTGTATTTGCAGTTCCGTCAGCTTTATTTTGGAGTTCAGGTATTCATAAAGATGGTTTAATATTAACTTGTACAGGGCTTTTATTTATGTGCTTAAATGATATTGTAGTAAAGCGTTTTCACATTATTAAGGCACTAATTTCTATTGCTTGTATTTTACTTTTACTAATACTCAGAGGCTATGATATTATGATTATGTTTCCTGGTTTAATTGCACTTTATTGGTGTTATAAATTTCCAAAATTCAAATTTCTAAAATTCATATTTATTTATACTTTTTGTATCGTTTTATTTTTTGCATCTGATGCAATTTTTAATTTAGGATTCATCAATTTTATTTTACAAAAGCAAAAACTATTTTTGTTTTATGGTTTAGGAAATAGCTTAGTACGCCCATTGATGATCAATAATCATCCTATTTCATTTTTACTCACAACACCGCATGCTTTATATCGAACAATTTTTCGACCTAATATATTTCAATTTCACAGTTGGCACGAGTTAGTATATGGTATTATAAATTGTATTTTTTTATTCAACTGTTTCCTTCTATTATTTTTTGTTGATTTCAAAAAAAATAAAATTTCAGCGTTGGCATTATTCTGTTTATTTTATTCTGTACTTATTTTAATTTTTATTGGTTGGATAGTACCCAATATTGGAGCAATGGTGCGCTACACATCATGTGTAATGCCTTTTTTTACACTTTTTTTTGTAGTGATAACGGATGAAAAAAAATTAGCAAAATGGAAACTTTTGCGTTATTTAAAAATACCAAATCCTATTTAGTAAAATTATTTAGGTAAAAACTGCACAATTAAAAATCAAATTATTACTTTTGCAGCCCATTAGTAAAAATGGCTTCGTAGCTCAATTGGATAGAGCATCTGACTACGAATCAGAAGGTTTCAGATTCGAATTCTGACGAGGTCACATTAAATTTTATTGTATGTAAAAGCCCCTTAAAATTTTATTTGAGGGGTTTTTTTATTTATATTCAAAATTATTTATTAAAATTTATCCGTTAATTTAATGTACTAAATCTATTAGATTTGTTACAAAGTTAAACTCAAATTATACAACATCATGAAGGCTATTTCTACACTTCTTATCATTTTATTATTTTCAATATATACTTCTAATGCAGCCACCAATCAACGTAGTGATACTATTGATATTAAAAAAATAAAAATCAATTTGCGTATTACCGATTATGCAAATCAACAAATAAGCGGTAATGCAAGTATTGATATTCAATCAAAAATGAACTCAATAAATACTGTTGTTTTTGATTTGCTTTCAATGAGTATTGATTCCATTTTATTAAACAATTCAATAGCAACTTACTCGTATCAATCACCTTATATTATAATAAATTTCCCAACACCATTAAACATCAACAACACTTCAAATATTCAAATATTTTACCATGGTCATCCCACCATTGATGCCACTTGGGGAGGTTTTTCATTCAGTGGAGTGTATGCCTTTAATATGGGTGTAGGCTTTAGTACACAACCACATCCATTTGGCCGAAGTTGGTTTCCTTGTTTTGATAATTTTAAGGAACATTCATTGTATGAATTTAGTATCACTACGCCAAAAAAATACAAAGCCATTTGTAATGGATTATTACAAAATCATACTATTAATTTAGATAGTACTGAGGTTTGGAACTGGACACTAAATCAAGAAATTGTATCGTATTTAGCTGGTGTAGCAGTTGCTCCGTATGCTACAGTTCATCAAACATTAGTTGGTGTTAATCAATTAATTCCGGTTGAGCTTTCAGCACTGCCCTCCGATACCCAATCGGTAAAATTATTCATGAATAAATTACAATCAGCCCTTACCACTTTTGAAAACAAATTGTATCCTTACCAATGGGATAAAATTGGTTATGTAATTGTTCCATTTGGTAGTGGCGCTATGGAACATGCAACCAATATAGCTTACGGGCTACCATTTGTAAATGCAGTGTATGAATCTATTTATCCGCATGAATTAGCACATCATTGGTTTGGAGATTTAATTACTTGTGATAACGCCGGCGATATGTGGCTGAATGAAGGTTGGGCAGTTTATTGTGAAAAAATATTTTATGAAAATGTGTATTCAAAAAAAAGATATTTTGAAGAAGTAAAAGCCAATCATTTAGAAGTTTTATCTAATTCACATTTAAGAGATAGTGGTTATTTGGCTGTTGCTAATGTTCCTGAAAATCATACCTATGGCTCAACCGTGTATGATAAAGGGGCTGATATGATTCATACATTACGTACTTATATGGGCGATGCTAAATTTTATTCCGCATTACAAAATTATTTTAAAAATCATGCATTTAAAAACAGCAATACCATTCAATTTCGTGATTCACTTATAAAATATAGTGGATTGAATTTAACCAATTACTTTGATGATTGGATATTACAACCTGGTTTTCCGCATTTTTCAATTGCTACTTGGCAAGCAAACGGAACTAATAATACACAAATTGAAATGAATATTCTGCAACGGCAAAATCATGCAAAACATGCCTATCATCAAGTACCAGTAAGCGTTACATTTTTTAATCAACAAATGCAACATGAAACGTATCCACTCACAATCGCAAATGATGGTTGCAATAATTTTAATTTTTCAATAGGATTAAGTAATCCAATTTGTGCCATTTTTGATTATGATGAAATGCTGAGTGATGCCATTACAAATGATGGTTATATTATTAAAAATACCGGAAATAAAGTATTTGCAAATGCCAAAGCAACTGTAAATACTGATGCTATAACAGATTCTGCATTTGTTTGGATAGATCATAATTGGATACGTCCTGAAGGATTAAATCAACCATTTATCAATATGCATTTGGCGGATAGAAGTTGGAAAATTGACGGTGTTTGGCAAAATGATTTTGATGCCAATATCATTTTTTATTATGATGGTTCAGCTACTTCATCGGTAGCTTACGACGAATCATTTTTTGGTAATCAAATGGAAGATAGTTTGGTATTATTTTATAGAAAAGATGCTTCTCAAAATTGGCAAATTGATACAGATGCCACATTAAATATTCAAGGAAATTCAACCAATAAAAAAGGTTATTTTTTAACCCCAATTAAAAAAGGTGAATATTCATTAGGAATGTATGATTATCAATGGAAAGATACATCACACGTAGGTTTCAGCCCTTCAAATTGCTTTTTAACTGCAATTAAAAATCAAAAAAACAAACTTGAAAATCAAATTAATATTTATCCTAATCCTGCTTCTTCAAAAATTACAATTCAGTTACAAGAATTAAATTCAGAAAACAAAATGATTTTAGTTTTTGATATCAATGGAAAACAAATTGATAATTTTATTTGGACAAAAAATCAAGCTCAATTTGAATTTGCTTTACCTCAAAATAAATATTCATCGGGGAAATATTTAATAACCATTTCAGATTCAAAAACCACCATCCATTCATCATTTGAAATAGTTAGATAATGATGGCTAAGTTCAAAAAAATTATACAAAACCACATAAGAATTTAGTTAGGCTTGAATACATGAATCATGGTATGCTATGAGTAAAATTTATTTCTTCGAAATCCTAATTTTTAAATAATGGTTTAA
>JBEANU010000319.1:0-4608 GCA_041165265.1 Bacteroidota bacterium
CCAGGTATTTCCATTGGCAAAAATTGCATTATTGGCGCAGGCAGCGTTATAATTAAAAATATTGAAGATGGAAAAGTGGTGGTGGGGAGTGGAAGAATTTTGAATTAATTTTTTGTTCTAAAAATTAAATGTTAAGTTTGAAAAAAAATAAAGTTATGAAAATGAAAATTACCTTATTAGCATCATTTTTTTTATTGATTAATTTTTCTTCGAAAGCACAAATGTCGAAGTGGATTATTGGTGGTGGGCAAGCTGATACTTTTTTAAATTGGAACAACTATGGAACTAATAATCTGAAATTTTTCCAAATTAATTTTAACGGAACTTCACCAAGCGCTACTCAACGAAATACAGGAAATTCCATCAATTCAATTCAATCTTATGGTACTATGGACCCATCTGTTTGTTATTTTGATAAAAATGGGAATTTGAAATTTTATGTGTTTTCAGCATCTCAAACATTGGCAAATGGCAATTTTAATACTGCTCCTGGCGATTCATTTTTTATAGCCGAGTTTAATACTCAAACCAATGCTGATGAAGTAACTGCAAAGTTTGCAACTGAACAATTTGGTGGTTCTGTTGTAGATATGGAAATTGTAAGAAAAAATTGTTCTTCAAATATTGAAGAGCCATCACCTGACGAATACTATATTTTTTATAAAACAAGGGCAGCTTCTGGGGTAAATGATGAAATAAGATATGTTATTTATAATTATACATCAAAAACATTAACTGCTCCAAGTATTATTGTAAATAATATTTTTACTGGCGAAGGAATGGGTATTTCTCCTAAAAACAATTTGCAAAAACATTATTTTATTTTTACAACGCTTGATACAATTGCAAATAATTTTAATATTTGGGAATGTTCAATCACATCTTCAAATGTAAGTGCTCCAATACTTTTAGATTCTCGACATTATTCAACACCAGTATTTAATGTAATTCCTTGTGCTATTGAATTTACAAATAGTGGAAACAAATTAGCAATTGGAAGTTTTAATCCTAATGCTGCAATTGACGATATTATTGTTTATGATTTTGATTTACAAACAGGGGTGGTTTCAAATGCCAAAACTATAAATAATATTTTAGGTGAAACTGGTGCCTTAGAATTTTCAAATGATGGAACTAAGCTTTATGCAATGCAAATGACAAGTCATTTCAATTCTCCTTTTCTTTATTATATTGATGTGCCTATAAAAGATACGATTCTTGATTTCTCTCCATATATTGATTTAACTCCGTATTTAAACTATGGTGGTTTTCATATTCAAAAAGCATTTGATAAAAAATTATATGTAAATCCTGGTTATGGCTCAAAAACATTAATTCAAATTTCTAACATTGATTCTTTAAATCCTATTTTAAATACACTTGGGAATAGTTTTTTTGGAGTAAATAATTGGGCTGGAACTGATTTGCCTGAACAAATTGATGGAATGGATTATAGTAGCAACAATTGTTATCCTTTAGGAGTAAATTATTTAAATAATGAAAATTGTAGTTTGAATAGAGCAAATTATACCAATCAGAAATTATTTGTTGCTGATTTAAATAGCTTTAAAGAATGTGGTGAAATTTATTCAATTCAATTGTATGATTTTATTGGAAGATTACTTTTAACAGAAACATCTTGCAGTAAAATTGATATGGAGTTAGAAAAAATCGAAAACAAAAACCTTGTTTATTCTATAACTTATAAGAGTAAATCGCAAAACGCCATTCAAATAGTTTCAGGCAAATTATTTTTAAGTCAAAATTAATATTAAACACTTGAATATAGCAGTAGTTACAAGCAGTAGGGCAGATTATGGAATTTTAAAGCCATTGTTATTTGAAATTGAAAAAAATAAAAATTTTAAACTTCAAATTATTGCTACTGGAACTCATTTAGAAAAGCAATTTGGCAATACTTATTTGCAGATAGAAAAGGATGGTTTTGAAATTTTAAAGAAAATAAAATTGGGAGTAAAAAATACTTCTGTTGATGAAATTAATAATTCAATTGGAAAGTTAATTCCTAATGTTTCAAAAGCTTTTTCTGAGTTAAAAACTGATTTAGTTATTTTACTTGGAGATAGATTTGAAATTTTTGCATCAGCAATTTCAGCTTATGTTTTACAAATTCCAATAGTTCATATTCATGGTGGTGAAACTTCAGCAGGTGCATTTGATGAAGGCTTTCGGCATTCAATTACAAAACTTTCAAGTTTGCATTTTGTGATTTGTGAAGAATATAGAAAAAGAGTAATTCAATTAGGAGAAAATCCAAAAACAGTTTTCAATGTTGGGTCATTAGCTATTGATAATCTTAATGCAGAAAAATTATTATCAGCTGTTGAATTAGAAAAAGAGTTGAATTTTAAGTTTAAACCAACTGCTGCTTTAGTAACTTATCATCCTGTAACTTTAGAAAAAAATACATCATTACAACATCTTAAAAATTTATTTGAAGCTTTTAAAGCTTTTCCTGATTTGAATTTAATCATTAATAAATCGAATTCAGATACAGATGGAATTTTATTAAATAAAGAAATTGAAAATTTTGTATCCAAAAGAAAAAATGCAATTCTTGTTGATTCATTAGGTACAAAAAAATTTCTATCAACTTTAAAAAATGTTGATTTAATGATTGGTAATTCATCTGCAGGTATAATTGAAATGCCAATGTTTAAGCATCCAACAATAAATATTGGAGACCGTCAAAAAGGAAGATATATGGCTGAAAGTGTTATTTCATGTGGAGTTGAAGTTGCTCAAATTGAAAAAGCAATAAAAAAGGGATTGAATAAAAAATTTATTGAACAAATAAAAACCTCAAAATATCCTTTTGGAAAAAGTGGTGCAGCAAAAATGATATTGAATCAAATTGAAAAATCATATGCATCCATCAACTTAAAAAAGGCATTTTATGATTTGCATTAATTGTTTGAAATCCAAAACCGGCATCAATTTCTTTCTCTAACGCTGTACTAAACAATCAATCATTGGCGTTGAATTGTTGATATTCAAAAAAACTAATTTCCTTTCAGTTTTGAAAACAATTGTAAATTGCGGCGTAGTTTATTTTAAAATTAATTTTATTTACTGTGTTCAATTTTATTAAATCAAAATTTTTATGGTACCAAATAGCATTAGCTATTTTGGTGAGTTTGCTTTTGATTTGGATTTTACTGATTAGTTTAGGTTGGCTAACTGACCACGGAAAAGCCGTGAACGTGCCTGTAATTAAAGGTTTGCCTTTAAATAAAGCAAGAGCTTTGTTAGATAGCCGTGGGCTTGATGTGGTGATTATGGATAGCACTTTTGTTTTAGGAACTAAGCCAGGTATGATTTTGGAGCAAGATCCAAAATCGGGTACACCTGTAAAACCTGGCAGAAAAATTTACGTGTCCATTCAAGTTTTTTCACCACCATATATTAAAATGCCTAATGTGAAAGATGCTTCATTAAGGCAAGCAATGCTTATTTTAAAATCAAATAGTTTGAATTTTGGTAAAGTAATTTATAAACCTGATTATGCCAGTAATGCGGTTTTGTATGCTGAATTAAACGGACAACAATTAGAAACTGGTGCTAAATTACGCAAAGGTAGTTATGTGAATTTAATTGTGGCCAATGGTTTAGGGTCAGAGGAAATGCCGGTGCCAAGTTTAGTTGGATTAACCTTTGAAGAAGCAAGATTAGTACTTTCTGAAAACCATATAAGTGTAGGCGCTGTAATTTATGATGCCGATGCTTTAAACGATAGTACTGCAGCATTTATCTACCGTCAAACCCCTGATGTGTATGATGAATTAGATAATCCTACCATGATTCACATGGGGCAAAGTATTGATATTTGGCTTACATTAAATTCAGATAAAATAAAATTGGATAGTATGCGTTCTGTTCATCCAAAGGGTGGCGAAGGAAGTATCATTGATGTTCAATAAAACTCTACTTTAAATTATTTTGAAAAAAATCAGTATATATTTTGGGATAGTATTTTTAATACTTGGTAAAGCTGCGTTGGCACAGGAAAAAGTTGTTGATGAACATCAACCACATCAAATTAAAATCACTAAAAATAATCCATCAAAAGGTAGTTTATTAAAATCAAAAGCGGCTTATAAAAAACCAATTGCGTTACCTTTTTTTGATGAATTTATTCAAAGCAAAAATTACCCATATTCATCTAATGATTTATTGCCCAATGATTCACTTTGGATAAATAGTGGAGCAATGGTAAATAATTCGTATCCAATAAATCCGCCATCATACGGCTGTGTAACTTTAGATGGATTAGCAGATAGCGGTAAAGCCTACACTTATGTGCCCAATGCTTTTGGTGATGCTGATGTATTAACCAGTCAGCACATTAATTTGTTCGGATTAACTACTGCCGATTCGGTGTATTTTAGTTTTTATTATCAACCCGAGGGCAAAGGCGATTACCCTGATATTGGTGATTCATTAGTACTTGAATTTAAAACCAAAAACCAAGATTGGATACCCGTATGGGGCGTTGATGGAACCATTGCTGACCCTGCACCTACAGCATTTACATTTGTAATTATACCCATTCAAAATCCTTTATTTTTCGATTCCATTTTTCAATTC
>JBEANU010000320.1:0-3334 GCA_041165265.1 Bacteroidota bacterium
TTAAAATTAAGAGAATTAAGTCCGCTTTGGGAAATGTTTAAAGAAGGAATTGATTTAGACAAAATTGAATGGGCGCACCACTAGAGGAAAGTTATTAGTTATTAGTAAATACAAATCATTAAATCGAAAATCAACAAATCATAAATTGATATGGCATACTCAGAAAAAGTTTTAGATCATTATAGCAATCCCCAAAACGTGGGAACTTTAGATAAAAATAGCAACACAGTTGGCACTGGATTAGTTGGCGCACCTGAATGCGGCGATGTAATGCGTTTGCAAATTGAAGTTGACCCAACTACGCAAATGATTACAGATGCTAAATTCAAAACCTTTGGATGTGGTTCTGCTATTGCTTCTTCATCATTAGCTACTGAATGGTTGAAAGGTAAATCAATAGATGAAGCCATGAAAATAGATAACATGGATATTGTAGAAGAATTAGCTTTGCCGCCAGTAAAGATTCACTGTTCGGTATTGGCTGAAGATGCTATCAAATCAGCGATTAACGATTACAGAAGCAAAAATGGTTTAGCACCGATTGCAGATAATCATTAATTTTTTTTTGGGAACGTGAACTCGAAATTTGAATTAGATAAAGAACAAAAAAAAGAATTAGGAAAATTCTTGATTGAAGTAGCTAAATTAATTTTTGGTGGGGTTGTTTTGGCAAGAATATTAAAAGAATCTACAAGCACACTTTCGGTAATGTTTTTTGGATTATTTATCATAGCTTTGTTAGTGTTTTCAGGATTAATATTATTAAAAGAAAAAAAATAATTTTATGGATACGGGTTGGATAATCATTTATGGATTTGCAGCATTTTTGGCAATTGGTAGTTTGTTGTATGTAAAACTTACCGACCATCCTTATAATAGCAAAGAAAAAAAAGCACATCAACACTAAAGTATATGATTTTCATTTCAGATAAAGCAAAGCAACATGTAGTTGAATTGAAGCAGGAAGCCAGCTTAGATAATTCTTATTTTTTAAGAGTTTCGGTAGTTGGTGGCGGCTGTTCAGGTCTTTCGTACAAAATGGATTTTGATAACGAAACCCAACCTAAAGACCAAACATTTGAAGACAAAGGCATTAAATTAGTAACCGATATGAAAAGCCTTTTGTATTTAATGGACACCGAATTAGATTATAGCGATGGCTTGAATGGCAAAGGCTTTCAATTCATCAACCCTAATGCCAGCCGCAGCTGTGGCTGTGGTGAAAGTTTTGCAGTGTAATTTAATTTTTTAAAAAATCTTGAATTAACATTTCCGTTTCCTTTAAAGCTTTTTGCAAATCATCATTTACAATTATTGCATCAAATTGCGAAGCAAAACTTAGTTCATGCTCGGCTTTTGAAACCCTTTCATTTAAACTTTCCGTACTTTCCGTATTTCTATCAGTGAGGCGTTGTTTCAATATTTCTAAACTTGGTGGCTTGATAAAAACAGAAAGTGAATTGTTGGGATATTTATTTTTAATATGAATTCCGCCTTCTACATCCACATCAAAAATAATATGTTGGTTATTGTTCCAAACACGATGCAGTTCTGATTTTAAGGTGCCATAATATTTGCCTACATAAACCATTTCCCACTCAATAAATTCATCGTTGGCAATTCGGTTTTTAAATTCTTGTTCCGATAAAAAATAATAATCTTTCCCTTCTACTTCGCCTTGGCGCATATTTCGTGTAGTAGCACTTACCGAAAATGAAAGTTCAGGAAATGTTTTTAAGATATGTTTTACAATAGTGGTTTTACCGGCACCGCTTGGTGCTGCTACAATTATAAGTTTGCCATTTTGAATCATGCATCAAAGGTAAGCGTTATAAATTATTTCCCCTTACACAAAAAATAAATTTGACGATTCAATGTATCTTTTGCCAACCAAAATCCATCTTTTTGCCAAATGGATTTTCCTACAATTTTTTCTTTAGTAATAAACCAATCAGGCATTTCGGTTTTCATATCTACCAACATTATTTGAAATGCATTGGTGTTGATTTGTTGGGCATTTCCTTTTTCTGACAGAATAGAATCTATGTTTCCGGTTTTTGAATACGTGAATTTTCCGATAGATTCATTATTGCTTAAACTGCTTCTGTTTATTAAATTGCTACATGAATTATTTATCCATGCAGGAAACCAACCTTTATTTCTTTGGTTTGCCTTTTCAAACGCTTGATACGTTGAATACGATTGCTCGTAGATATTAGTTGAACATGAATTCAGAAAAAAAATAATGCCTATAAAAAATAAATACTTTTTCATTACTTCAAATATAATCAACTAAGAAAATGTTTTTCAAAAAATATTTTCATCTTGCTGTAACTTTTCAAATAGTTCAAACGATTTATTAGTAACGATGACGATAAATGATTACAATTTTTGTGTTTCACATCATGCTGACCATTTATTTCGATTCATTTTAAAACATACCCAACATGAAGAAGATGCAAGGGATGTGGTTCAAAATGCTTTTGAAATATTATGGAAAAAATGTGATGAGGTGGATGTTGAAAAAGCAAAATCATTTTTGTTTAGTGTGGCTTATAAAAATAGGATTGACCAATTTAGAAAGCAGAAAAAAATAAATTTGGTAGATGAATTTCCTGCTCAAACTAAAATTGTAAACGAACATCAATCGGGCTTGAAAGAAACCTTGGATAAGGCTTTGAACACATTGCCCGAAGTTCAAAAATCGTGTGTATTGCTTAGAGATTACGAAGGCTATGATTATAAAGAAATTGGTGAGATTTTAAATTTGAATGAATCGCAAGTGAAGGTTTATATTTTCAGAGCAAGGCAAACTTTGAAAAATTATTTAGTAAGTATTGAAACAGTTTTATAAATGAATATCAACAGAAATAATTACGAAGAATATTTTATCAACTACATGGAGAATGAGTTGACGGCTACTGAACGTAAGGCTGTTGAGGCTTTTGTTGAAGCAAATACAGATTTGAAAAGTGAATTAGAATTATTTGAATCAACAAAATTAGTAGCTGATGAAAAAATAGTTTTCAGCAATAAAGAAAGTTTGTTGCAAAAAGATTCTACGAAAATTATTGCTTGGAAATGGAATTGGAATGTGTTTTCAATAGCTGCCATATTTTTATTATTGATTGGTGCAGGTTGGTGGGTGTTTCAGCATTCAGAACACAATAATCAGTTATCAGCAAAAAGTGAAATACCGAAAACAGATAGCTTGATAAATTCAAAATCTGAGATTCAAACTCAAAAAAAAGTAGTTCAAACAAATGAAAAAAAATTAATTGTCAAGAGTGTTGTAATAAAGAAGACAGAGGCAATTAAAATCAATGAACATCGG
>JBEANU010000321.1:0-15460 GCA_041165265.1 Bacteroidota bacterium
GAACCAATCACTACGCCGCAATGAAAAATACAGTGAGCGCCAATTTTTGAATCCTTATAAATTTTTACACCAGGAAATAGAGTAGTATTATCGCCAATTTCAACGCCTTCACCTACAAAAACTTGCGGATGAATTTTTACATTGTTACCAATTTTTGCATTTTTTTCAATCACTGCGCAAGCACCTACATACACATTTTGCCCAATAGTAGCAGAATCATTAATGGAAGATTTTTCATCAATACCTACTAATTCATCAGCCATTACGTTGGCAAATTTTTCCATTAAAAAAGCAAGGCTTTGATAAGGGTCATCAACCTTTAATAGCGTAGCAGCAATGGGTTTAGATGGTTGAAAGCTTTTACTAACCATTAAAATTCCAGCCTTAGTTGAATAGGCAAACTCTTCATATTTCGGATTTCCTAAAAATGCCATTGCATTAGGATGAGCTTCTTCAATTTTAGCAATAGTTTCAACTTTTGTTTCAGGATTTCCTATTAATTCTGCGTTTAGTAAAAACGCTAATTCTTTAGCCGATATGGTCATTTGATTAATTTTAAAATGATAACAAACCTACTTAAAAAAAGTTAAACGATATAGCTTTGAAATAATTTCAAATCATTCGGATTTTTTTATTTATTTTTAACTTCCTTTTTATCCAGAAAAATAAATTTATTATATGAAGATTAAAGCTATACTATTAACAATTTTTGCAGTTGTTGTTGGAATATTATTAAATCACGAACGAATTATATCCAATTCATTTACACCGCCATCAGGCAATACAGGTTCAACAGGCAGCGGCGGCAATACGTGTTTTAGCTGTCATTCATCAGCTACTGGTTCATCGGCAACAATAACATATACTGTTTATAATGCAGGTACAACCAATGTTGCAACTACTTATCAATCAGGTGCATCGTATGATATAATGGTTACAGTAAGTGGTTCAGGAAATGCATCCGCCAGATACGGTTTTGCAATATCAGCCGAGGATAATACAGGAAATGCAATTGGTTCATTTGCTGCCAATGCTCAAACTGATTTATTATCAACAGCAATTTCACCTATTACGGCTTCACACAATATGGCAACTGGCTTAGTGAATACTTGGTATTTTAAGTGGCAAGCACCAGCGGCAGGTTATACAGGCACTATTCAGTTTGATATGGCAGGAGTTTATGGTGATAGTAGTTTAAGCTCTTCAGGTAATGATGAGGTAGCAACCAATTCATTCACTTTATCTTATTGTGTACCAACAACAGCAATTATTTCAGCAAGTACATGTAGTAATCAACCTTATAATTTTAATGGAAATAATTTAACTGCTTCGGGCATTTATAACGATACATTTACTAACACTGCAGGTTGCGATTCAATTATCAGTTTGCAATTATCAGTAAATAATATTTCATCAAACATTATTAATGCAAGTATTTGTGCAGGGCAAAATTATATTTTTGGATTAGATACACTCACCACAGCTAATACTTACTATGATACACTTACCAATGCTATTGGTTGCGATTCATTAACTATTTTGAATTTAACCGTTAATCAACCTAGCACACATACTATCAGTCAAATTATTTGCTGTGGTAATTCAGTTAATTTCAATAACCAAACAATTACATCAGCAGGCACTTATTATGATACTTTAATTAATTATTTAGGATGCGATTCATTTTTAACGCTCCAATTAACAATGCCAGTTTTATCTGTTGTACCGATGACTAATTTCAGAATCTGCGCTACACAACCTGGCGTAATGGCACAACAAAATTTTATGTTTTTTGATTCCATTAAAACCAATTTTGGAAATGGTAATCCATCAAATTTTGCGGTATCAGCCATTGTATTTTCAAACACATCTGGTTATTTACCATCCATCGCAAGCCCTGATACAACTGCTACTACAACACTTGGTGCATTTAATGCTAGTGTGCAAAATAATAGCCCAAGCAATATTTTATTGAACAAATATTTAGCACCATCATGGGGTGGTAAGTTTATCATTATTTTTAAAATAACTGATAGCACTGGCGTATCAGCTTATGATACGGTAGCTGCAAATGTTTTAAATAATAAATATTGCCGTGCTGTAGCTGTTGATGATGTAAGAACCATAGCTGTGAACACTCCAATTTTAATTAATGTGCAAGCAAATGATATTCATGTAAAACAAGGTGCAGGTGCTGTAATGGCTGGTGCTAGCCCATTACATGGTACAAATACTTACATTTTATCAGCATCTAATAAAACATATGCGCATTATAAACCATTTCAAAGCTATTCGGGCATTGATAGTTTTTATTATACATCAATGGATACCAATGCTATTAAATTAGGAAATGTTTCAAATTTATTGGCTGATACAGGATGGGTAAAAATAATCATCAACCCAACATTGGCGCCACCTGCAGGCTTTAATAATCCAATTTGTTTGGGTACTTCAGTTACTTTGGGTTCGTTAACTTGTTTACAAATGTTTCCCGAAGGTAGCCCTTTAAATACTTTAGGTGCATTTACCGATTCAGTAAAATGGTGGGAAGATACTGTAGGCAAAGCTATCAGTCCATTAAGTAATCCAGTATTTTCAAACTGCAATGCATCAGTAACTTTAACGCCACAATACAATTTAAACTCATCAAACAATTACATAGCTGAATATGATGGAATGCTTGATACCGTTTTTATTTACACAGGTGGTTGTGCCATTACTATTGATGCTGGTGTAGATAAAATTGTTTGCTTAGGTAGTGGAGTAAATATTGGTGGTGCACCAACAATTACTGGTGGAGATCCTCCATTTGTAATTCAATGGACGGCAATCAATGGTGGGAATTTAAATACTCCTCAAAGTATTGTACAAAATCCTTTAATAACACCAACAGCTGTTGGTATATACACTTATGCAGTTTTTGTAACTGATGCTCAAAATCAAACGGGTACTGATACAATGGTACTTTCAGTATTTTCAAACCCTTCATACAGCACATCTTACGATACCATTTGCGCCAACGGAACTTATGCTTTTGGTGGTGGTTTCATCAATACATCAGGTACTTATTTAGATACCATTCCTAACACGTATGGTTGCGATTCATTTATTACCGTTCATTTATTTGTAAAACCTACGCATAGCTATGCATTCGGACAAACTATTTGTACTGGTACAACTTATAATTTAAATGGCAAAATTTTATCATCAACTGGTATTTATCGTGATACCATTCCATCAGTAAATGGTTGCGATTCATTTATATTATTCAACTTAGTTGTAGTACCTACTTCAGCATCTACCATTATTCAAAGCATTTGTAGTAATAGCTTCTATTCATTTAAAGGAAATAACCTTACCTCATCAGGGGTGTATTACGATACATTAATAAACGCAAATGGTTGCGATTCAATAGTAACTTTAAATTTAACTGTAAACCCTACTGATACTGTAATGTTGCCGATTACAATTTGTAGTAATCAAACTTACTTTTTCAAAAATCAAAATCTAAACACATCAGGTACTTACATTGATACATTATCCAATCAATTTGGATGTGATTCAATTGTAACATTAAATTTAACTGTACATCCAATCTCAACATCAGGATTCAGTCAAACAGTTTGTAGTAATATTGGTTATCAATTCAATAATATTTTACAAAATACGACAGGTATTTATTTTGATACCTTGATAAATGCTTTGGGTTGTGATTCCATCATTACCTTAACGCTTACTGTCATCAATTCACCTAATACAATTTTATCACAAACAGTTTGTAATAATGATTCAGCCTTGTTTAAAGGTGTTTATTTGCATACCACTGGTATTTATTTTGATACTTTGTTATCGTATAATAGTTGTGATTCATTAGTTACATTTAATTTTACAGTATTGCCAATTATTACTACCACTTACAATCAAAATGTGTGTGTAGGCAATTCAATTTTATTTAATGGTAATTTGTTAAATACAAATGGAACTTATTTAGATACACTTACTTCAACAATTGGTTGCGATTCATTTATTGTAATGAATTTATATATGCAAAGTGCATCGTTTTATTCCTACAATCAAACAATTTGTAGCAACAATCCTTATTTATTTAATGGTCAGTTGCTAAATAATTCAGGTAATTATTTTGATACTTTGATAAGCTATGTTGGCTGCGATTCATTCATTACTTTGAATCTTACGGTAAATCCAATTTCAAATTATTCTTACAATCAAATAATTTGTAGCAATAACCCGTACTTGTTTAACGGCAATATGTTAAGCACAACCGGAACTTATTTAGATACTTTACAAAATCAGTTTAGTTGCGATTCATTTATTACCTTAAATCTTACAGTAAACCCAATAAGCAATTACTCATTTAGTCAGTCAATTTGTGCAGGCAATACGGTGCAGTTTAATGGTAATACGCTTAATTCATCAGGTAGTTATTTAGATACTTTAGTTAACTATTTAGGTTGTGATTCATTCATCACATTTGCACTTACGGTAAATCCAATTTCAAACTTTAGTTATAACTATTATTTGTGCAGTGGTAATTCATACATATTCAATGGTAATAACATTACTACTACAGGAATTTATTATGATACATTACAAAATCAATATGGTTGCGATTCATTTGTAACACTACATTTTTTCACAGTTAGTCCATCTTATTTTACCAATAATCAAACCATTTGTGTTAATCATCCTTATTTGTTTAATGGCACTAATTTAACCATTGGCGGCACTTATTATGATACCCTTGTAAGCTATGTGGGTTGTGATTCATTTATCACTTTAAATTTAATTGTACATCCAATTTCAACTTATAATCATGCTCAAACTATTTGTAGCAATCAAACTTATTTGTTCAATAATCAGTTGCGTAACACCACCGGAATTTATTTTGATACTTTGCAAAATTATTTAGGTTGCGATTCATTCATCACATTAAATTTAACTGTGAATGCAATTTCAAATACATCATTTGTTCAAACTATTTGTAATGGCACTTCATTTAGCTTCAACAATAAAAACCTTACCACATCGGGCTTGTACCATGATACATTGGTAAACTATGTAGGTTGCGATTCATTCGTTCATCTTACATTAATTGTATTGCCAAATGCATCACATAATTATTCTCAAACTATTTGTTCAGGTCATGTTATTAATTTTTATGGCAATAATATTTCATCAGCAGGCACGTTTACACACACCATTTTAGGAGGTGCGGCTAATGGTTGCGATTCAACAGTGATACTTACAACATCCATTATTCCATCCTCATTTAAAAGTTATTCGCAAACCATTTGCTCTAATTATCCAATTATTTTTAACAATCATTCCATTAATACAACAGGTGTTTATTTTGATACTTTAGTAAATTATTTAGGTTGCGATTCATTCATTCAATTAAGCTTAACCGTAGTAGTACAGCAGGTTACACACATTTATCAAAATATTTGTTGGGGCTCTAGTTATGTATTTTTCACAAATACTTATACTAATGCCGGAACTTATTTTGATAGTATTCCATCAACCAGTGGCGGATGCGCCCAAATTTATGTATTGCATTTAACGGTACAATCAAGTCATACATCAAATGTTACAAAAACCATCTGTGGCAACTCATTTTATTATGCAGGTCACACTTATACGGTTGGTGGTTTGCACACAATTTATATTCCACTGGCAAGTGGCTGCGATTCAATTATTAATTTGAATTTAACCCTGACATCAATCAATACAAATATTGTTGCTAACGGAAATTCACTTACCTCATTGGCAGGTGGAGGAAGCACAATTCAATGGATTGATTGCACCACAAAAACTATAATTGCCAACGGAAATAGTTTTGTACCAACGGTTTCAGGTAATTATTCAGCAGTGATTAGTTTAAATGGTTGTACTGATACTTCAGCTTGTTACTATGTATATATTCCTGTTTCAGGTATTAACAATACTAATAATTTAGGTTGGATAAAACTATATCCTAATCCTGCTCAGGATGATGTAGCCTTGAACATTAATTGCCCATTATGCAAACAATTAAAATTAGAAATTATGGATATCAGAGGAAAAATTTTACGTGTTGAAAACATCAATAATCAACCACAATTTATTATTCATCGTAATGATTTGGCGGCAGGAATTTATTTTATAAAATTAACCAATCAGGATGGGCAACAATCAATGATGAAATTAATTTGGGAATAATTTTAATTTAATACAATTGTAAAATACATCAAGCGATGCAATAATCTTACAACATTATTGCATCGCTTTTTATTTAAAATCTGTTTGTTAATACACTTACTATTGCTCACTTTTGCATATATGTTACTTCCACAAAAAACAAAATATTTATTACTGATAATTCAATTTATTTGCTGTGTACACATTGCATTTGCACAAGATGAAAAAACGGTTGAAATCATCAATTCAAATGAAATGGAATTTATTAAACGTGATGAAGGCGATTTAAAAAAATTAACTGGCAATGTAATTTTAAAACAAGCCGATGTGCTGATGTATTGTGATAGTGCCTACTTTAATGATGGCATCAATACGGTTGAAGCATTTGGAAATGTAAAAGTAAAACAAGGCGATAGTATTACTTTATACTGCAAACATTTGTTGTATAATGGCAATGAAAAAATGATGCATGCCAATCAAAAAGTACGATTAGAACGAGGCAGAAGCACTTTACTATCAGATAATTTGGAGTATGATTTGAAACAAAAAAAAGGCTGGTACACCAATGGTGGTAAATTATTAAATGATAGTACATTGCTTATAAGCCGCATTGGTTACTACTTTACTGAAACCGGAGATGCTTTTTTTAAGGAAAAAGTGAAGGTAACAAATCCTCATTATAATTTAACGGCTGATACTTTCAGATTTAATTCAAGAACTAATACCAACTATTTTTTAGGTGCAACCAACATTACAACCGATAGTACAAAAATTTATTGCGAAGGTGGTTTCTATGCCCTAACATCAGGTGAAAGTAGGTTTATAAAAAATGCTCATATTCAAATCAAATCACAAGATGTAAATGCAGATACAATTGATTATAATCAAAAATCAAAAATAGGTGCAGCATATGGTAAGGTTGCATTTTATGACACGGTTCAAAAAGTAAAAATTTTTGCTCATCAAGCTCATTTTAATTCAACTACAAATTACTTAAAATCGTTTGGCAATGCATATTTACAAACATTGTTAGATAAAGATACATTGCACATTACAGCCGATACACTTATCACTTTTACATCTTTCAAAATAAAATATGATTCAATAAATAACAATAATGATTCATCTGAAATAAAAACAATGTTGGCATATTATCATGTACAAATGTTCAGCAAAAAATTTCAGGCAATTTGCGATTCATCTCGATATTCATTTGCTGATTCATCTTTCATTTTATATCACCAGCCAATTTTGTGGGTAGATAGTAATCAACTATCGGGTGATACAATTCAAATTTTTATCAAACAAAACAAAATAAATAATTTAATGCTTTTGCAAAATGCAATTATTGTAAGCAAAATTCATAAAAAATTATTTAACCAAGTTGGTGGTAAAACCATTACAGGCTATTTTGAAAATAATGAATTGAACCAAATGATAGTAATTGGCAATGCTGAAAGTGTATATTTTTCAAATGATAAAAAAAATGCTTACACTGGCGTAAATAAAAGCACAGCAAGCAAAATGCGTTTCAGTTTTGTAGAAGGTAAAATGGATAAAATATTTTTTTACGAGCAGCCTGAAGCGTATTTCACTCCTATGAAATTTTACAAAATGGGCTCTTTAAATTTGAAAAATTTTAGTTGGAAAAATCAAGCTAGGCCTATCAAAAACAATTTCAATCATTAAAATTTATTCTTTAATAAAAGTTTCATTTATCAATTTCCAATTGATGTTTGTTGCTTTAATAAAATAAGTTCCTGCTGTTAGTTTATCTGTTTTTAATTTGTATTCATTTGCCGAAATTTTTTCAATTTCAATAGCTTCTTTTCCTCCAATAATATTAATTACTTCAATTGTATTAATAGGCGTTATGCTTGAAATAATTACCCAATCAACACAAGGATTAGGATATATATTTATTTTATTTTCAATTGATAAATAATCATCGGAATTAGCTACAATAACACTTCTACAACTTGAAGTATCACTGCAATAAGTTAAACTATCTTTTACAATTACTGAATAATTGCCTGTATGAGTAGCCATAAAAGTATCATTAGTTGCGCCAAAAATTATTTGTTTGGCATCACAATCATACCACTGATAGCTACTTTTTTGAGCAGTTGCAATAAATAAATTATTTTGTTGAAGTACAGTAGTATCAGCACTTTTAATCATATTTAAAGTAATTGAAAGTATTGAATCGCAACCATAAACACTCAATAATGAATCATAAATAATTGTTGAATTAGTGTAATTAATACCATTGTGATGATACACATTTCCTTCACACATTTTTATAGTTGTAGTATTTATTTGTGAGGATTGATTTACTGCTAAATGCAGTATTATCAATGAATCGCAGCCTTGATAATTGACGAAAGTATCATAATAGGTGTTGGCAATATTTAAAAAATGCCCATTAAAATAATACGGATTATTGCTACAAATTAGTTTATTGATGATGGTTTGTTTGGCTTGTTTTACAATTAAATTTAAGGTTAAAAAACTATCGCAACCTAAAAAATTAATTAATGTATCATGGTAAATACCTGATGTATTTACGTATTGGTTATGAATATAAACCGGTTGATTACTACAAATAGTTTTTGTAATACTATTTGTACTGGTTGGCAATACTCTTAATGTTAAAATCAATACACTATCACAGCCTAAGTAATTGTAAATAGTATCGTAATAAATGCCTGTTGTATTTAATAAAGTACCATTAAAATTATAAAATTGATTATTGCAAATAGTTTTTGTGAATGCAAATTGGCTATGATGCAAAACTGATAAAAATAGTGTTGTTACTGAGTCGCAGCCTTTATAATTTAAAGTAGTATCATAATATATACCTGATGTGGTGAGTGCATTTCCGCTAAAATAATAACTACTTCCTGCACAAATATTTTGATTGATTGATTTGTAACTTAAGGATTTAATAGTTAAGAATAAATTCACTGTTGAATCGCAGCCTGATTGATTTGTAAATGTATCAATATAATGGCCAGCTACATTTAAGTTATGATGATTAAATGTATAAAAATCATTACTACAAATTGAAATATTTAAGGAGGATGAATTGGTTTGTTTAACAAATAAATGATAGGTAATAAATGAATCGCAGCCAAGATAATTGGAAAGCGTATCGTGATATATACCTGATATATATCTTAACTTTTGATTAAAATAAACTGGCTGATTGTTGCAGGTTGTATCAAATATTGAAATGGAACTTATTGGTAAAATTGTAAAACTTAAAGTAACAAAACTATCGCAGCCATATTGATTTATTAAGGTATCATAATAGGTGCCTGATGTTGTTAAAAATTGATTGTGAAAATAGTAAGATTGGTTGCTGCAAATTGTTTTCGGAATAAAATAATTTGAATTAGTGATAACATCTAAATGTAGCGTTACAAAGCTATCGCAGCCATATATTGATTGTAAAGTATCATTATAAAAACCTGCTATTGATAAATTTTTTGAATTAAAATAATAACTATTATTAGCGCATATATGACGTACAATTGTATCATGATAAATTGGATGGATAAATAAATTTAAAGTAATAAAACTATCACAACTTTGATAATTCAATAGTGTATCATAATACGTTCCGGATTGAGTAAGCAAATTGCCTTTAAAATAATAACCACCAATGCCTGCACATTGATTTTGCGTTATTATTTTATTACTAATTGGTTTCACATTTAAGTTAAGTGTAATGATTGAATCACAATTTAAATAAGTAACTAAAGTATCATAATAAACACCACTCACGTTAATATTTTGCTGGTTAAAATAATAAAATTGATTGCTGCAAATGGTTGCTGATATTGAGCTAGTGCTGATTGGTTTAATAGTTAAATTAATAGTTACGATGGAATCGCAACCTACATATCGGGTAAGTGTATCAATGTAAGTGCCGCTAACACTTAAAAATTGGTTTTGAAAAAAATATGGATTATTAATGCATCGGGTAATATTATATGTTTTACGAATGGTTTGCGAAATACCTACTTTTTGCGAAGCTACAGCTCTACAGCCTACAAAATCAGTAACTTCAACATAATAAGTTGTAGTATGATAAGGGTTTGCTGTTGGCGTATCAATTACAGCATTATTTAAATAAGTAGCTGGCGACCATATAAAAACCAGTGGTTTATTGTTTGAAATAACATTGGTTGAACCAAGTATTATTGAGTTATGATTACAGTTTACCAACTTTGGTAGGGTGGGTATCACGGGCGGTTTATTAACAGTAATTGTATCATGAAAAATTGTAGGATATACAAGTGAAATGCTTGAACAATTATATTGCATTTGGTAGTTCACAACCACTGATGTCCAATTGGTATCATTTATCACTAAATCATTTCCGTTCCAAAGTGTACCCAAGCCTATATTTGAAAAAGTAGTTCCACTCCAATCATTATATAATCCGTTACCCGTTGGATTATTTATCACACCGGCTGAATGCCAATAAAACCCAACTGTATCACCATAACAAATTTGATAATTACTGGCACCTATTCTATTAGCACTTTTTAAAAATGGAACAGGATTGCCAACACAATCAGCGCAACTGCAATCAAAATAAGTCACATTAAATGAGCCTGTTGAAGTGCCTGAACAACCTGGGGCACAGCTTCCTATGCCTGTTCCTATTACACTGCTGGTATCGCAAACTATTGAGTAATTAAAATTTATATTATTTGAATTGGTGATGTTGGTGGGCACCCATTTAAAAGTCCAGCTTACTGCGCCAAAGGTTGCATTTAAATGACTGATATAACTTATACCACCTGAATGCACAATGGCTGTATTGGTTGGGTTGGTAATGATAAAAGAGCCCTGATTGCACGACATTTGAAAGCCTGCTGTATTTGCACTTGGTATTGAAATAATAAAAGTTAAAGTATCGGTAATGCCATATTGTGGGTCAAAAATTTGTGGGCTACTTGGTATTTGAGCGCCCAACATAGAACTTGAAATATCAACATAATAAGTGCAGGGCACGGCAGCACCGCCAGCATTGTGGCAACCACTACTATTACACGATTGCCCAGTTGGTGGTGTAAATGAGTGTGATTGCAATACATTGCTTGAAATTACAATTCCAATAATAACTGCTATTAAACTAAGTAAAACTTTCTTCATTAAGAATTTAAAAATTAATTTTCAAAATTAAAGCAAATACAACTTACATCATAAAACTGTTAAGCAGTATTACCATTAGGTACATTTTCTGATTCATCCAAACTATCGTATGCTTTAATAATTTGTTTTACTAATCTATGGCGCACAACATCATTTTCACCTAATCGTACAATACCAATTCCTTCAATATCTTTTAAAATATCTAATGCTTTATACAACCCACTTCGCTGATATTTTGGTAAATCAACTTGTGATAAATCACCTGTAATAATTGCCTTAGCACTTGGCCCAATACGGGTTAACAACATCTTCAATTGCAAGTCAGTAGTGTTTTGCGCCTCATCTAAAATAATAAATGCATTATCTAAAGTTCGGCCTCTCATAAATGCCAACGGAGCAATTTCAATCACTCTATTTGCCATATAAAATTGCAATTTATCGGCAGGTATCATATCATCTAAGGCATCATAAAGCGGACGCAAATACGGGTCAATTTTTTCTTTTAAATCACCCGGTAAAAATCCTAAACTTTCACCAGCTTCAACTGCTGGCCTTGTTAGCACAATTTTTTTTACCCATTTATTTTTTAAAGCCCTTACTGCTAAAGCCACAGCAGTGTAGGTTTTGCCTGTACCTGCTGGCCCTATGGCAAATACTACATCATTTTTTTCAGCGGCTGCAACCAACTTTTTTTGATTTTCAGTTCGGCTTTTTACCACATGCCCATTGGTGCCATACACAATTACATCTTCAGTAATATCAGGCATCCTAATTTCATTGCTACCTTCATCAACACCCATTAAATTTTCAACACTTCTATCACTTATTTTGCCGTACTTTTCAATCATTGAAATAATCTGACAAATTTTTTCTTCTAACAATTCTCTATCCTTTTGATTCCCTAATAATTTGATTGCGCTTCCACGGGCATTAATTTTTATTTCCGGAAAACTTCTTCGCAATATCTCTAATTTAGAATTATTGATTCCAAAAAAATCAACAGGATTAATGCCTTCAAGGTGAATTGTTGTTTCGTTCATAGTTAAATAATTAAATAATATAAAATAAAATGATAGAGAGAATTACATTTGCATCAGTAAAAATAACACTATAACTAGCTTTTGCAAACACAGTTAATAACACTTACAAGTGATTTTGGAACAAATGATGGATCAATCATGATGCTGAAATTGGCTATTACAAAAACCTTACCCAATGCAGTTTTTACTGACTTTAGCCATTCTGTAAAAACCTTTAATATTGCACATGCAGCTTATTTAGTAGCTAATTTATATCCACAATTTGAGGAAGGTAATATGCATTTAGTGTTGGTAAATTTATTTTCTACAACTAATAATAATTTATTAGCAGTAAAACTCAAAGGGCAAATTTTTATAGGTGTTGATAATGGTTTTTTTGATTATTTACTAGATGATGAACAAGCTGAAATTGTATCATTTGGTAAATTTCATAGCGCTCATTTTTTTTATCATCACATTGCAAAATGTATTAGTGAATTATGCACTAACAAAGCTATTTGGGCTGAATCAAAAATAAATGACTACCATCAACTAAATACTCGAATTAAATGTACCATTGAACCTCAAACAATCTCTGGTTCAGTTTGGATGGTGAACGATTTTGGTAATTTAATTACCAATATTCATCGCAATAAAATTGAGCCTATAATTGAAGGCAAAAAAATGAGTATCAACTTTGGATATCGTGAGCAAATTAAAGTTATACATCAGTTTATTAATGATGTTGAAATTTCAGGAATAGTGGCATTTTTTAATCAATTTGGTTACCTTGAAATTGCTATTAGGGGGTATAATTTAAGTCGTTTGTTCAATATTAAAGAAGAATCAATTGTAAAAATAAGTTACACTTAATAACATGATAATCCGAATTGTAAAACTCACTTTCAAACCTGAAATGGTGAATGAATTTATTGAAATTTTTAATTCATCAAAAGCATTAATAAAAAATTGTGAAGGCTGTGAAAGTGTAGAATTATTGAATGATGTAGCTCGTAAAAATATTTATTTTACTTATAGTTTGTGGCAATCTGAAACCGATTTAAATAATTATCGCCAATCTGATTTATTTAAAATGGTATGGGCAAAAACAAAAATATTATTTGGTGATAAACCCGAGGCATGGAGTGTTGAAAAACTAGCTTAATTAAAAAAATTGAATAAAATTAATTCCTCAAAAGTAGTAATAATAGGTGCTGGCCCTGGTGGTGCTTCCACAGCATTATACCTAGCACAGCAAGGCATTGAAAGCATATTGGTAGATAAAGCAAAATTTCCACGTGATAAAATTTGTGGTGATGCTTTAAGTGGCAAAGTGGTTGATAGATTAAAAGAAATTAACCCATTATTAATTTCGAAATTTGAAACCATGCCAGTGCAAGTGCCTTGTTATGGGGTTGAGTTTGTAGCCCCTAATCTTCAATCTATAAAATTGCCATTTAAAAAAGATTTTAAAACCAATAAAACAACACCTGGTTTTGTTGCAAAGCGCATTGATTTTGATAATTTTTTAATCCATGAAATAAAACAACAACCTTTAATTACACTTTTAGAAGAAACCGAAATTTCAACTTTTAATTTAATAGAAAACAAATGGCATTTAAAAAGTAAAAGCGGAAATTTTAGTTGCACCGCTGATTTGGTAATAGCTGCTAATGGCGCACATTCACAATTCAGTAAAAAAATTGGTAATATTGAAGTAGAACACAAACACTATTGTGCTGGATTACGTGCCTACTATAAAGGCATTGAAGGATTAAGCGAACATAATTTTATTGAATTACATTTTTTAAAAGAATTTCTGCCCGGATATTTTTGGATATTTCCGTTACCCGATGGCACTGCAAATGTTGGTGTAGGTATGCGCAGCGACCATGTTAGCAACAGAAAAATAAATTTAAAAAGCGAAATGCTTAACATTATTAAAACCAATCCTGAATTACAAAAAAGGTTTAAAAATGCTAAGTTGATAGATGATATAAAAGGATATGGTTTGCCATTGGGTAGCAAAAAACGAAATATAAGTGGTGAAAGATTTATGCTGATTGGCGATGCCGCTTCATTGATTGATCCTTTTACTGGCGAAGGCGTTGGCAATGCTATGCTTAGTGGTAAATTAGCTGCTGAACAAGCAATAAAATGTATCCAAACAAATAATTTTTCAGCCATCGAAATGAAAAATTATGATAAAAAAATTAATCAAATTTTAGGTGATGAATTGCAATTAAGTTATCGATTGCAAAAATTGGTAAATAATCAATGGCTATTTAATTGGATTGTTAAAAAAGCCAACAAAAGCAAGCTATTGCAAGATACTTTAATTAATATGTTTGAAAATTTAGAAGTTCGAGAACAATTTAAAAAACCAAGTTTTTATTTAAAACTTATCTTTCAATAATACGATATAATCGGTCATCTAAATTATTAGTTTGACCGATATAAAATTTCCCTGAAGTTTCTGATTGTAAGTATGTAAGTGGAAAATGATATAAATAAAAAAAGCCCAACTATTAAGTTGAGCTTTTCAAAAGTCGAGGTGGCAAAGCCTGCCCCGATATTAATCGGGGATTCGGAACTTGCGACCTTCCCGATTCCAATCGGGACGCTATATCCAATCTACGATACACCATTTTCCAATATCCATTTTTGTAAATAAATTGAACTTTTAAACGACTTCAATTTTCTTTCTAAAGCCATTGCTTCGCTTCTTGTTGTAAATTGTTTTGTGAAAACAAATTGCCAAGGTCCTTTATTTTTTGTCGCTAAATTTTGATTTGAATTATGACGAAATAATCGATCAGCTAAATTATTGGTTTGACCGATGTAAAATTTCCCTGAAGTATCTGATTGTAATATGTAAGTGAAAAATGCCATAAATAAAAAAAGCTCAACTATTAAGTTGAGCTTTAAAAAAGTCGAGGTGGCAAGATTCGAACTTGCGACCTCCTGGTCCCAAACCAGGCGCGATAACCAAGCTACGCTACACCTCGAACAATATTTTTAACTAAGAACTTTTTGTGA
The DNA here is from genome assembly GCA_041165265.1 of Bacteroidota bacterium. Taxonomy (GTDB): domain Bacteria; phylum Bacteroidota; class Bacteroidia; order Chitinophagales; family CAIODY01; genus CAIODY01. The sequence goes on from JBEANU010000321.1 coordinate 15,426, forward strand.
TTTCGGAACTTACGACCTTCCCGATTCAATCGGGA
>JBEANU010000322.1:0-3415 GCA_041165265.1 Bacteroidota bacterium
TTATTTATCTAAATATACTGAATGGATACCGGGCAATTATAAAGTGAAAAGTTACAGTAGAGGCGAATTGTTTCCTTTTCCAATAAATATGCTTACCCTAGAGCAGTTTTTTAATGTAAAATTAACTGTAGAAGATACAAAAAAATTACTTCAATCATTGGGTGAAGATTACCCAAATCCAAAAAACTCGGAAGAGTTTGTTTTATCTCGTGTTGGTAGAGAATTATACGAAGCATTCTATTTAGGTTATACCTTAAAACAATGGGAAATTCATCCTAAAGATTTAGATGCTTCAGTATGTGGTAGAATTCCTATTCGATTTAATAAAGATGAAAGATATGTAGATCATAAATATCAACTTACACCCAAACATGGTTTCACAAAATTGTTTGGCAACATGATTCATCATAAAAATATACATGTTTTATTAAATACAGATTACAAAGAAATTATTGCTGATTTAAATCCTAAATTTATTATATATACTGGGCCAATTGATTATTATTTTGATTATCAATTTGGAAAATTGCCTTGGCGCTCATTGTCATTCAAACATGTTGAATATAATAAAGAATTTGAGCAGCCTTGTGTACAAATAAATTATCCGAATGATTTTACCTATACACGTTCAGTTGAGATTAAACATGTAACTCAACAAAAAGTACCCAATACAGTTGTAAGTTTTGAGTTTTCTGAAAAAGAAGGTGATCCATATTACCCAATACCTGCCGATAATAATAAAAAGTTATTTTTAAAATATAAGGAATTAGCAGACATTGAAACAAAACAAAAAAATGTATATTTTGGTGGCCGATTAGCAAATTATACTTACATCAATACTGATGAGGCTATTGAAAATGCACTTGAACTTTATAATAAAATTGTAAATGAACAAAAACTTGGATAATGTTTGGATTATAATGCCTGTGTATAATGAAGAAGAAGCTGTACCATTGGTAATTAATGAATGGATGCCTTTATTCAAAAAACATCTCACAAATTTTGTATTTTGTATATTAAATGATGGTTCAAAAGATAAATAATTTGAGATATTAAATGAAATGGCAACTAAAAATCCAGAAATTTTGGTGGTGAATAAAGCAAATTCAGGGCATGGGCAATCATGCTTAATGGGATATAAAATGGCAATTGAAAAAAATGCAGAATGGATTTTTCAAATTGATAGCGATGGACAATGCGATACCAATTATTTTGAAGCTTTACTAAAACAAACCGAAACAAATGATATTGTTTATGGCTTCCGAAAAACAAGAGAAGACGGATTTAAAAGATATTTAATTTCAAGAGTTGTATCATTATATTCATTTGTTGCAACAGGTGTTTGGGTGAGGGATGCCAATGTTCCATACAGAATAATGCGAAATAAAACATTAGCTAATTTTATTAATACCGTACCCAATGATTTTAATTTAGCAAATATTTTAGTATCAGTTTATCACTCAAAATTTTTTAAAATTAAATGGGTGAATATCAATTTCAAGAATAGAAGCGGAGGAACCCCAAGTGTAAAAGTTTCGGCGTTCTCAAAACATGGGCGATTACTTTTTAAACAATTAAGCGATTTTAAATTTAATGAAAATGGCTATCACTAACTTATTTTAACAAATATTTTATTACCAATAATTTTAATTCAATAATATTTTTCAAATGAAACGTACCTTAATTTTTTTTGTAGTTGCATTGCTTTTAATGTTAAATGTAAAAGCTCAATCCAACTCTGAAATTGAAACCACTTTTAATCAACAAAATTATTTTGATAATAATTTAACTATTGATGATAATAATAACATCAATAATAATATTGAGGAAGATGAAGAAGTTCCTGTAAAAAAGAAAAAAACGAAACAAACAAAACGTGTTGAATTTGATGCCAAATTTGGGTCTAACAAATATATTGTGGTAACGGTGGGTGAAGAGGGAATTTTGATGTTTGGTGAATCAGATGACAGAAGTAAAGACGGTAAAAAAAATTGGATTTTTACTAAATATGGCACCGATTTAAAAGAAACATGGAGTGGTGATTATGGAGTGACCAAAAGTGTTGATTACATGAGGCACTATTACGATAAACAAAAAGGTTATGTGTACATACTTCTTGGCAATTCAAAAACAATGTTTAAGCGTAGGCCAAATCAAGTTGATTTAATTTCTGACGAAGTGGAAATTGTGAAGTATAATGTGAAGAAAAATACACTATCAAGCACCATTGGCAAAATACCATTACGAACTTCAGTAACTGATTTTGTGGTAAAAAATGGAATTGCTTATTTTGGTGGAAATACTGTGGTATCAATGGGTACGGTTTGCTTAAAGCAATGTTTAATTGTTGGATTATGTTATGTTCCTATTTGTTTTGGTGCTGCTCATTTACCTTATCACCCCACTTTATTCACAGCTGATATCAAACAAAAAGAATTTAAAATATCACCGATGAATTATAAAGGTGATGCCGCTGTAGTTAATATTTCAAGAGGAACTGATGAAAGTACCGAAGTTTCAGTTGCTGTACGAAATTATCCTGATAAGAAAACAAATGATATGTATGTTGAAAATTATGATGGGGGCAAAAAAAGTTATTCGTATAAATTAAAAAGTAAAGCTAAAAATGAATTTTTAGATGCATCTATTTATAAATTAGGGGAAAAAGATGATTTAGTTTTCGGAACCTATGCACCGCCATTTGAAGATAGATCTTTTTTTCAAAAAATGTTTGCTGGTATGAATGTGGGCGTACCAAGTGGTGCTTCGGTAGGCTTTTATTTATCACGATTTGTAGATGGAAAACAGAATTATTTAAAAGTATTTCCTTTTAATAAATATTTTAAAATTACTTACAGTGGCGGAATGTTCTCATCACCAAAACAAAAAGTAGAAGATAAAACGAAATCAACAGATTCAAAAAAATCTAAAAAAGAACGTCCGGTATCAATGAGTTTATTGATGCATGATGTAATTAAAAGAGGCGATAACGAATATCTTTTAATTGCTGATGCGTACTATGCTCATTATCATACTGAATATTATTATAATGCTTCTACCAAACGAATGGAACAACGTCAAGTATTTGATGGTTATGTGTTTACAGATGCTATCATTATGGATTTCGATTCAGAAAAAGGTGAATTAAATTGGTATGAAACTTTTGAAATAAATAGTTGGCCGCCAACTATGAATTTACGTCCACGTGTTAAAGTAATTCAGAATGAAGGCGAAGAAGATGTTGTATTTGTTTATAATGATGGAAAAAACATCAATACAAAAGTATTAAGTAATGGAAAAATTACTTCCCGAAGTCAAACTTCCATGAACATCAATACCGGTAAAGAAACTGATAAAGTTACCAATACTTATGATGGTGGCGATATTGAATATTGGTATGATAACTATTTCTTGG
>JBEANU010000323.1:0-6337 GCA_041165265.1 Bacteroidota bacterium
TGAAATTCATTTAATTCTTTTCCTATTTCATCAACCACAGTTATTCGTTTTAGCTTTTCTGATAAATTAGTAATTTTCAAACAATCATTAACAGGGTTAGGGTAAATCAACCAATTATTTTTTTCATTTAGTGAAGTCAAATTATTTGATGATGAGTTGGTTGTTACTTTTAAAATAAAAGTCAAAGTATCCTTATGATTTATTTTTTGAGTATCCCAAATTGCATAACGAATAATACCAACCCCACTATTTATTTTAGGGGTGCAATGAATAATAATAAATCCATAATCACCTGAAAAAACTGGATTTGTAATTCCGCTATCCAATAAAGAAATGTAACAAATTGAGTTATCGCAAACGCTAGCTTCCCAACCTTGGGGCAATGATTCAGATACTTTTTTCCATTTAAAAACAATTGAATCAGTTGAAGTATTTACCTGATGAATGCTTAATGTTTGTAAATGGTTTAACATACCATTTATTTCAATAGTATCATTAGGTGAAATGCTATAGGTGGATTGAGCTATCGAGCTATCAGCTGTGAAGAATAACACAGCTGATAGCAAACAGCTTAAAATTTTCATTAGTATTAATGATTAATTACTAAAGCTTGATGTGAAGTTTTTCCATCAGCTTCAATTTGTATGAAGTAATTACCATTTGGCAATGAAGATGTGTTGAATTGTATGTTCACCATTCCATTTTGTTTCTCATCCATAATAATCGCTAAAGTTTTTCCAGTTACATCAGTTACCGATATTTTAATGGTTGTAGTTTTTGTCAGTTCAAATTTTATTGATACTTCATTTGCAGCAGGATTTGGAAATACATTGAATGAACTCACCACTTTTGACAATTCATTATGTCCTGTAGGCATTGCACCAATTAATCGTAAAATTGAATCTCTCATTATAGTAGTATCAGATGTGTTGAAACTCAACGTAGAGAACATTACTCTGTGACTTCCTGCTCCTCCTAATAACGCTACTGTTGGCATACCGAAACCACCATAATGAGCTACTTGCGTTGCACCGCTATCATAAGGCATATATAATGAAAGCCCATTGCTTGAACACCAAGTTGAAGTATAACTACATGTAGTTGTATTGTTATAAGGCATTGCATAGGCTGTAATCATACCAGGATGATTGGCTAAAATATTATTTGTCATTGCTTGAATTTTTTGTGCTGGTGGAGGGCAACTGCCACAATTGGGCATAAAGAAATGTAATATAACAGCCTTGCCTGCATCAAGGTCAGCAAATAAATCGTGGGCATTGCCATTGCAATCTAAACCTGATAATTGCATGGCTGTAGTTTGAGCAAATGATGTGGTATGCAAGCATACAAAAGATATAAAAACATAAAATATTTTTTTCATTTTAATTGTAATTTTTGTTGATGAATAATAAATAAATAAAGTGCTGAAGCACTTTTAAAAAGTGTCAGCAAAAAAAAATTGATGCAACAAAAATCTAAATTCGGAAAACTTGAAATTGAATATAAAAGGGCTGTTGTGCCGTTTTATCAGGCGGTGGAAATATTTCAGTTTTTGTAACTGATATTTGCTTTAGAAAATTATTGAAGAAATGATTGAGCGAATAAAAATGATGAATGATAGTTTTTGCAGGCTGAAAAATAGGCGTTTCATGCTGATGATTATCGTTACTTTTTAAAAAATAATTTTCATCCATGCAGCAATCATCCGTATGATTACCACTGCAACAATCTTTTTCATCAACTTGATTATAAAATGAAATAAATGATAATTTACCGCCACAAAAATGATTGCTAATACTCACACCTATTACAAAGCATAAGTAAAGCATGGTAAATAATATAAGAAACGTTTTTTTCATTTTTGGTAATGCAAGTTATACTAAAAATCAAAACAAAAAAAATTTTTTAGAGTTAAAAAAACAAACAAACAATTTTTTATAAAGCCCGAAACAAATTTTAATCATCCTATTCAAACAAACACAAACCCTGCTATTAAACAAGCAAGCGCAATAAAAGGAGCAGGAATTTTTTCAGATAAAAGGGCAATAAATACCAATGCAATTACCAAAACATTTGCCCAATCAAACTCTAATTTATGATACATTAAAATAGATGCGGCAATAATAAAGCCTACGGTAGCGGCATTTATACCAGCTAATCCACGTTTAATAAATGGATAATTTCGTAACTCTGACCATACCGGAAATAAAAAAATCAACAATAAAAAGCCAGGCAAAAATATACCTACCATACCTACCAAGCAGCCTAATAATTGTGATAATTTACCCATATCCTGCATGGCTATACCACCTGTGTACACAGCTATTGAAAATACAGGACCTGGTAATGCTTGCACCAACCCTACACCTGTTAAATAAGCCTCCGATGTCATATAATGTTTGTGCAACACAAATTGCTCATACATTACGGGCACCAATAATTGGCCGCCACCAAAAGTGAGTGCCCCAAAACGGTAAAAATTTTCAAACAACACAATTGGTTTGTGCCAATTTGTATGATACGAAGTAGTATAAGCGCCCATTAAAGCCGCCGCCAAAGCCAATCCAATGAACAATACAATATTTCCCCATTTCAATTTCAAATTAAATTTATAGGGTGGTAAATCATCGTGCCTAAAGTTTGAAATAATTACACTCATTAAAAAAATAATAGGAAATGTAAATGGCGATTGAATAAAAAAAGTGGTTAATAATGTAATCATCAATATTATAATTGCATTGCCAGTGGTAATTACAGTTCGTATCATTTTATAGCCAGCAAATGCTAAAAAACCTAATGCCATAGGTTGCAAATATTTAAAAAATGAAACCGATAAACCATGATTGGTAAAGTACCGCAGCATCATTACTAATGAAGTAAATAGTACGGTGGGTGGTAATAACCAAATTATTAAAGTTAGCACTGCTAAAGGCAATTTGCCACGTTTAAAACCAATAGCTGATAATATTTGGGTAGATGTAGGGCCAGGTAAAATGTTACAAAAAGCATTCAATTCCATCAATTCCTCTTCACTTAAATAATTGTATTTTTCACAAAAACGCTTTCGCATTTGCAACAAATGATTTTGTGGCCCACCAAAAGCAGTGATGCTATGCAAAAAAACGTGTTTTAAAAAATGAAAATGTCTTCGAAAAAACATACGATGTAAAATGTAATTACTACGAAAGTAAAAAAAATGTAACACTATTCCTGAATTGTTTTAAGCAAAATCAATTACACAAAATTGTTTTTTCTTACGATATTAGCACACTCAAAAAAAAATAAATAATGAAATCAACTCCGTTTGAAAATATTCATATTCAGTTAGGCGCTAAAATGGCTGAATTTGCTGGTTATAACATGCCTATCACCTATACAGGTATTAATGAAGAACATCTTTGCGTACGTAATCATGTAGGTGTGTTTGATGTAAGCCACATGGGCGAATTTATTGTAAGAGGCGAAGGTGCATTAGATTTGATTCAAAGAGTTACAAGCAATGATGCTTCAAAACTAATCATCAATCAAGCACAATATAGTTGTATGCCCAATAATGATGGCGGTATTGTAGATGATTTATTGGTGTATAGAGTAAGTGAAAATGGCTATATGTTGGTTGTAAATGCATCAAATATTGATAAAGATTGGAATTGGATTCAGCAACATAATACGGCTAATGTTGAGATGGAAAACATTAGCGATAAAACTGCACTATTGGCTGTTCAAGGGCCAAAAGCAATTGCAGTATTGCAAACTTTAACGGATATAAATTTATCTGAAATAAAATATTATCACTTTTTAAAAGGTACTTTTTGTGGGGTTGAAAATGTGTTATTATCAGCAACGGGCTACACAGGTTCAGGCGGATTTGAAATATATTTTGATGTAAAACATGCTGATTTAATTTGGAATAAAATATTTGAAGCAGGCGCTGCATCAGGCATTCAGCCTGTTGGATTAGCTTGCCGCGATACACTACGATTAGAAATGGGCTTTTGTTTATATGGTAATGATATTAATGATACCACCTCACCTATTGAAGCTGGATTAGGTTGGATTACAAAATTTACAAAAGAGTTTACCAATAGGGCTGCCATTGAAAATCATAAAAAAAACGGAACTGATAAAAAATTGGTTGGTTTTGAAATGATTGATAGAGGCATACCACGGCACGATTATAAAATAACTGATGGGCAAGGCAACGAAATAGGAATAGTTACAAGCGGCACACAAGCCCCATCATTAAATAAAGCAATAGGCATGGGCTATGTACCCACCCACAAAGCAACTTTAGATTCAGAAATATTGATACAAGTACGTGATAAACAACTAAAAGCCAAAGTAGTTAAAATGCCTTTTTATACTATATAAATTAAAACTTTTTTTATCAAAAAGTAGCAGTACATTTATAGATAATTTTTTAAAAACTAAACCAAATCCTTTTTTCATGAAAAAAAATCTACTCATTATTTTAGTGATGTCATTGATGCTATTCAAACATGATGTTTATAGCCAATGTTCCCCTACATCACCTAATCAAGTTTATAACAATGCCTTTGGCGAACCTGGTGTAACAACAAGGTTTGGCGGTTACATGTGCGCCACCCATGATACTTTAGAAGCTACTAATATGGGAGGACAAAATAATTTTAGTTTTAATGATGGCGATGGTTACGGCATCCGTTTATTATCGGGCTCAGTAGTAGTAATTTCAATTATGAATAGTACAGATACTATTTCAATCACGATGAATGATACAAGCTGCAGTGGTAATCCAATTTTAGGCGCTTATGCACCACCAGCTGTAAATAATACTTTAACTTTTACAGCTACGTACTCCGGGTTATTTCATATTGTATTTAATAAAAATGGCTTTTGTGGTAATACAAGTTTTCAATCCATTGGTGATGTTATGGTAGTATTAACCAATGCAGGTTCTATCACTTGTCCAACTCCGCCAGCCAACGATAATATTTGTGGTGCCACTATTATGACCGCAGGTTTTTTATATACTGATGATAATTCAGTTGCCAACGAGTATGATGCCTATGATTCATTAGAAGTGGTAGATAATGGCTATAATTGCTCACCGCCTAATAATACTTTATGGTATAGCTTCACCCCTACAACTACTACCTATTATAACTTTACTTTTTCATCACCAGCTTGTGGTTTATATGGCCGAACAGGTTTAATCATGTTAGGTGGTGCAAGTTGCAGTGATACCGTTATCAGTGCTACTTGTTTAAATTCATTAAACAATGCAGGTTCAAGTGCAACATCAAAATTATTGATGACTGCTGGTACCACCTATTATTTTATGATTGATGGCAGAGCAAATGGCACCGGTGTATTTAATGTAATGATTGATCAAGCGCCGCCTCCACCACCTAATGATACTATTTGTAATGCTGTAACCATGACGTTAAATACAGTTTACAATGGTGATAATACCAATGCTTATCCAGTTGACCCAACAGATGCTGCCGCACAAGGCGCTGGTTACAATTGTAGTACTTCAATTTCAGGTTCATTATGGTATAAATTCACACCACCAACTAATGGCAATTATGCTATCAATACTACATCACCAACTGCCACAGGTATCAACGCTATGGTAGGCGTATTTACTGCAAATGCTTGTACTGGTCCTTTCAACTCAGGATATTGCTTTTCAGGCGCCACATCAGGCAACAATAGTTCATATACTGCTTACATGGCTGCTGGTATAACTTATTATTTAATGGTTGAGCCAGCAAATAATGGTAAAAATGCAGGCTTGTTTACCATACAAATTGCACAAGGCCCAGCATCACCAGCCAATGATACCATTTGTGGTGCAACACAATTGGTTTTAAACACACCCGTTTTAGATGATAATACTACAGCTTTAACTATTGACCCAATGGCTACTGCAATAATAGCAGGCGGATACACATTTAATTCATGTGGTACACCTAATAATATTTTATGGTATAAATTTACACCTGCTGATACTGCTGGTTATATTATTGAAACAACCTCACCTGCTACTGGCGGCTTGCATGCTCACGTAGGAATATTTGCAGCAACAAGATGCGATACCAATGCTTTTGCACCTACAATAGCACCGTTAGGTTGCTATGAAGGTTGCAACGTAGGTACTACTGCTGATGATACAGTAAAATTAAATAAAGGAACAACTTATTATATTTTTGTAGATGGTTATCAAAATGCAAAAGGTCAGTATAGTATTGAAATTAAATTAGCCCCTACAGGTATTTATTCAATTGATGCCAATAATAATTCCATCATTGTATCACCTAACCCAGCTAATAATTTTGTTAAAGTAAAGTTT
>JBEANU010000324.1:0-6487 GCA_041165265.1 Bacteroidota bacterium
GAGCATATACGCCTGCGCCCAGGTATGTATATTGGTAAATTAGGCGATGGGAGTTCGCCTGATGATGGCATTTATATTTTATTAAAAGAAGTAATCGACAATTGTATTGATGAGCACATGATGGGCTATGGCAATAAGATTGACATTAAAATTGAAGATAAAAAAGTAAGTGTTCGTGACTACGGTAGAGGCATTCCGTTAGGCAAAGTGGTAGATGTGGTAAGCAAAATAAATACAGGTGGAAAGTACGATAGTAAAGCATTTCAAAAATCTGTAGGGCTAAATGGTGTGGGTACAAAAGCTGTAAATGCATTAAGCCATTATTTTATGGTAAAATCGGTTAGAGATGGTGTGATGAAAATGGCTGAATTTGAACGAGGCGAATTAACCAAAGACCACAAAGAACAAAAAACTACCGAGCCGAATGGAACCGAAATGAGCTATTATGCTGATGAAATGATTTTCAAAAAATTTCATTTTATTAATGAATATATTGAAAATCAGCTTTGGAATTATTCGTATTTGAATGCAGGATTAGTCATCAATTTTAACGATAAAAAATTTGTATCGAAAAATGGATTGCATGATTTGTTGACCAATAAATCGCAAAATATTGAACTACGCTACCCTATCATTCATTTAAAAGGTGATGATATTGAAGTGGCTTTATCACACGATGACCAATATGGCGAAGAATATTACAGTTATGTAAATGGTCAATACACCACCCAAGGAGGCACACACTTAGCGGCTTTCAGAGAGGCATTGGTAAAAACAATTCGTGATTTTTACAAAAAAGATTTTGATGCTGCTGATATTAGAGGAAGCATTTTAGCGGCTATTGCTGTAAGAGTGCAAGAACCTGTTTTTGAATCGCAAACCAAAACAAAATTAGGCTCATTAACTACTGCGCCCGAAAATGGTGTAACCATGCGGAACTTTGTAGCCGAATTTTTATCTAAGCAATTAGATAATTATTTACACAAAAATCCTACTACTGCCGATGCTTTATTGAAAAGAATTTTACAAAGCGAAAGAGAAAGAAAAGAAATAGCAGGTGTTAGAAAATTAGCCAACGAACGAGCAAAAAAAGCCAATCTTCATAACAAAAAATTACGTGATTGCAGATTTCATTTTAATGATGCAGCCGAAGGAAAAAACAAAGAAGATATTGAATTAAAAAAACTAGAAACCACCATTTTTATTACCGAAGGCGATTCGGCAAGTGGTTCTATTACAAAATCTCGAAACGTAGAATCGCAGGCAGTTTTCAGCCTTCGTGGTAAGCCTTTAAATTGTTATGGATTAACTAAAAAAATTGTGTATGAAAACGAAGAATTTAATCTTTTGCAACATGCTTTAAATATTGAAGATGGATTAGAAGGTTTGCGTTATAACTCGGTTGTAGTAGCTACCGATGCCGATGTGGATGGTATGCATATTAGATTATTATTAATGACTTTTTTTCTTCAATTTTTTCCTGATTTGGTAAAAAACGGACATGTATATATTTTAGAAACGCCATTATTTCGAGTTAGAAACAAGCAAGAAACCATTTACTGTTATAGCGATGAAGAACGCCGAAATGCAATTTCGAAATTAGGCAATAAGCCCGAAATTACAAGGTTTAAAGGATTGGGTGAAATATCGCCCGATGAGTTTGCAAATTTTATTGGTGCCGAAATGAAATTGCAACCCATCATTATGAGCCCCGATATGACAATACCAAAATTGCTAGAATATTATATGGGTAAAAATACACCCAGCCGACAAGAAGATATTATTAGAAATTTAGTAATTGAAAAAGATTTAGCTGAAGAATTAATAAACTAATAGAACACTGAAGACACTGATGTTGCAGGTTTTCACAGATAAAATCTTTTAAATCTGTAACATCCGTTTTATCAGTGTTCAGAATAATAAAAACATGAACGAAGAAATTATTCCCATTCAAAATAGCGGAAACGAAATAGATACCGTAAGCGACTTGTACAAAGGTTGGTTTATGGATTATGCATCGTATGTAATTTTAGAACGTGCAGTACCAGCCGTTGAAGATGGCTTAAAGCCTGTTCAACGCCGTATTCTTCATGCCATGAAAGAAATGGATGATGGTCGTTTTAATAAAGTGGCAAACGTAATTGGGCAAACAATGCAATATCATCCGCATGGCGATGCATCTATTGGTGATGCAATGGTAGGCATTGGGCAAAAAGATTTAATGATTGAAACACAAGGAAACTGGGGCGATGTGCGTACAGGCGATGATGCAGCAGCACCCAGATATATTGAAGCAAGATTATCGAAATTTGCTTTGGATGTGGCTTTCAATAATAAAACTACACAATGGCAATTAAGCTATGATGGCAGAAAAAATGAGCCAATAGTTTTGCCCATGAAATTTCCTTTGTTGTTGGCGCAAGGCGTTGAAGGTATTGCTGTAGGCTTAGCTACAAAAGTTTTACCGCATAATTTTGTTGAATTAATTCATGCATCCATTCATTATTTAAAAGGTAAAAAGTTTGAATTATTTCCCGATTTTCAAACAGGTGGAATGATTGATATAGCTAATTATAATGATGGCAAACGTGGCGGCAAAGTACGTGTTAGAGCCAAGATTGAAGAATTAGATAAAAAAACTTTAATCATTAAAGATATTCCTTTTGGCATTACTACATCATCATTAATGGATTCCATTGTAAAAGCAAATGATAATGGAAAAATTAAAATAAAAAAAATAGTTGATAATACTGCAGCTAATGTTGAAATTGAAATTCAGCTTACACCAGGTATTTCGCCTGATGTAACCATTGATGCCTTGTATGCATTTACCGATTGCGAAGTTTCTATTTCGCCAAATGCTTGTGTTATTGTAAATGATAAACCAGTATTCATAACGGTTTCAGAGTTATTGAAAATTTCTACCGACAACACAATGGATTTGTTGAAGAAAGAATTAGAAATAAAACTGAATGAATTGAATGAAAAGTGGCATTATACATCATTAGAAAAAATATTTTTTGAAGAAAAAATTTACAAAGAATTAGAAAAGAAACACGATACATGGGATGCTGTAATAACTGCTATTGATAAGGCTTTTGCACCTTTCAAAAAAAGTTTGAAACGAAATATTGAACGAGAAGATATTTTAAAACTTACTGAAAAACCAGTTCGTAGAATTTATAAATTAGATATTGATGAATTGATTGAACAAATCAACAATATTGAAAATGATATTAAACAAACACAATTTGATCTAGAACATTTACGTGAATTTACCATTGCCTATTTTGAAAATTTATTAAAAAAATATGGCAAAGGCAGAGATAGAAAAACCGAAATTCGTCCGTTTGATAATATTCAAGTATCGGCTGTAGCTATTGCCAATACTAAGTTGTATGTAAATTGGAAAGAAGGATTTATAGGTAGTGGATTAAAGAAAGATGAATTTTTATTGGATTGTAGCGATTTAGATAACATCATTGTTTTTAGAAATGATGGCAAAATGATAGTTACAAAAGTAAGCGACAAAACCTTTGTGGGCAAGGATATTATTCATGTTGAAATTTTTAGAAAAAACGATGAACGCACCACCTACAACATGATTTATTTAGATGGTAAAACCGGAATTAGTTATGTAAAAAGGTTTCAAGCTGGTGGCGTAACCCGTGATAAAGAATACGATTTAACCAAAGGCGACCCTAAATCAAAAGTTTTATACTTTACATCAAACCCAAATGGTGAAGCTGAAAAAGTAAATGTGATTTTAAAACCAACAGCTAATGCCCGAATTAAATTATTTGATTATGATTTTTCAGAATTAGAAATTAAAGGACGTGGTAGCAATGGCAATCAACTCACTAAATATCCTGTTCATAAAATTTCATTAAAAGAAAAAGGAAAATCTACTTTAAGTGGTGTTAAAATTTATTATGATGATGAAGTAGGAAGATTAAATACCGACGGCAAAGGCAAGCTGTTGGGCAACTTTGAAGGCGATGATAAAATATTAGCTATTTTTAAAGATGGAAATTATGAGCTAACCAATTATGAATTGACAAATAGATATGAAAGCAATCAAACATTAGTGATTGAAAAATTTGATGCTGCAAAAATTGTTTCGTGTTTGTATTTTGATGCCGAACAAAAAAATTATAATCTAAAAAGATTTAAAATTGAAACGTTAACCTTAGGTACTAAATTTCTTTTCATAAAAGAGGGCGAAGGCAATAAACTTTTATTAGCCACTACGCATGAAAAACCAATCATAAAATTAAAAGCTGGAAAGAAAAAAGCAGATGCAGTTGAATACAATTGTGATGTAACCATTACAGCCGAAATTAAAGGTTGGAAAGCTATTGGAACAAAAATTGGCACCGATATTTTAAGTGCCGATTGGAATATGAAAGAAGATGAAAACGAGAATAAAAGCCAAGGGGAATTGTTCTAAAAAGATTGGTAATTGGGCAACAAATAATTTTTTTAAAGCTTGACAATTTACTCCCCTCTTACTAATGAACCCCTATCCTACTATTAATGCCATATTAACACAGTGAATAAAGTTTTAACTTTTAAAAGTGAAAACTTTATTCATTGTAAAATTCCAAAATATCACAATTACTGTTGCTAATAATTTTGAAAAATAAAAATTGTACTCTCGTTTTTCAGTAAAATAATAGGTAATTAAATTGTTTAAAACCAAGCCAGTACTGCTTACTGCAAAAAATTTTAAAAGCTGAATATTATAATTTGCCGTATGATCAGTAAATGTAAAATGACGATTTAAATTAAAATTAATAAAACCAACAAAACAAAAACTGATGCTATTAGCCACATATTTGTTCCATTTAAATTTTTCTTTGATAAGGTAAGTAAGTGCAAAATCAAGCACCATGCTGATACATCCTATAATGCCAAACATTATAAACTTGTAAAGTAATGGCAATAATTGCTGAATCATTTGTAAATAAAACTTGGGTTATAATATTTTTTTTATCTATTAAATTCGTGCAACTTATTTTTTAATGGTGTTTAATTCAGCTTCAACACTTTCAATTTTAGCAGTTAAATCAGCTATTTCATTGCTTTGCTCGGCAATAGTTTTATATTCTTTTGGATGCTCAATGGCATCTAATTTTAATTGTAATAAGGTTAGTTCAGATGTTAATTGAGCTGCTTTCATTTCACTTTTCAAATTACTAATTTCTGCTTTCAAAGGCTCAGTGGTAGCATTGATGGATTGCTCAGTTCTTAATTTTTCTTTAGCTAATTGTTTTTCAGATGGATCGCAACTAGTTATTGTGATAGCCATCAAAAGCAATAGAACGGTTGTAACAAAAAGTGAATTGTTTTTCATGAAAAATATTTTTTTATTGATAATCATTAGTGTCGTTAAATCGTTTTAAGTTTTTAGGATTAATTGTATCATTAGGTGTATCATTCATATTTTCACCTTTTTTGGGTGAAAGAAAATAAAAAATGATGCCTGATAATGCAGTGCCAAAACCAATTAAACTAACTTTAGTATTTCCTACAATAGTAAAATGTATCATCCAAATTGATAACAGAATAAATACTATTGGTGTAATTGGATACCCCCAAACTTTATAATTATCGGTTACAGTTTTACTCTTAAATCTAACCACAAAAATACCAACTACGGTTAGTAAAGTTATTAAACTTAAAGTAAAACCAATAAATGTAAAAATATCGCTGTACGATGATGTAAGCATTAATAAAAGTGAAATAGTCATTTGAACTAAAGTGGCTACATAAGGCGCTCCTGAAGCATTTTTAATAGCTGCGAATTGAAAAAATTTATAATCCTCACCCATTACTTGCGTAACACGTGGGCCTGCAAAAATCATGGAGCTAATAGATGCTACTAAAGCTAAACTAAACAACATTCCGTAAGTTTTACCCAATTTCAAACCAAAAATATTAATAGCTGCCACCAAGCCTGTATCAGCATTTTCAGGTTTACCAATTTCATTAAAGGGTATATTTTGCAAAAATGTATAGTTCAATAAAAAATATAAAACGGTAACTATTAATGTACCAAATACCATTGCCTTAGGAATATTTTTTTTCGGATTTTTAATCTCACTTGCAAAATAAGCAGCTGCATTCCAACCTGAAAAAGCATAGGATACAAATATCAGCGAAATTGCAAAAGGCATACTCATCATATCTTTTATAGCATCTGAATCAAACTTAATTGGATAGTTTTGATGATTACCAATAATAAAACCAAATGCAATTAAAAGCACTATCAAAACCAATTTCAGAATAGTAAAAATATTTTGAAACTGACTTCCAAATTTTACACTTATTGAATGTATGATTGAAATAATGATAACAACTGCAATTCCAATTTTTAAAGGATTGGCATCTGCATATACACCATGAACATATTCACCAAGTATCATTGAGTTAACGGCTACAGGAGCTGCAAAGCCTACTGTGATTGATATCCATCCACTTACAA
>JBEANU010000325.1:0-4738 GCA_041165265.1 Bacteroidota bacterium
CGTAGATGACATTTAATTAAAAAATGTTGCAAAAAAAAACAAGAATTGAGTTTGATTTTATAAAAAATAATATACTTTTGCACCTCCAAAAAAATATATCAGTATGCCAAAAATGAAAACCAACTCCAGCGCAAAAAAAAGATTTACAGTTACTGGAACTGGTAAAGTAAAACGTAGTAAGGCTTTTAAACGCCATATTCTTACAAAAAAAGATAAAGCTCGTAAAAAAGATTTATCAAAAGCAGGTATAGTTCATAGCACAGATATGAACCGTGTATCTAAAATGTTATGTATCTAATTTAATTAATCAGTAAATTTAAAATAAAATGCCTCGTTCAGTAAATGCTGTTGCAGCACGTGCTCGTAGAAAAAAATTATTAAAATTAGCGAAAGGTTCGTTCGGTAAAAGAAAAAATGTTTGGACCGTAGCTAAAAACTCAGTTGAAAAAGGTTTAGCTTACAGCTATGTTGGTAGAAAAACTAAAAAACGTGATTATCGTGCTTTGTGGATAGCACGTATTAACGCCGCTTTACGTCAAGAAGGAATGTCCTACTCTAAATTCATGGGTGCTTTGAAAAAAAACAACATTGAATTAGATAAAAAAACTTTAGCTCACTTAGCGATGAATAACCCAGTTGCTTTTAAAGAAGTAATTGGTAAAGTAAAATAGTATATTGGTTTTGGTTAAAGAAAATCCTGAATTTCTGGTGAAGTTTGGGATTTTTTTTTGTATTTTACTTAACATATTTTATCGCTATTAAATCATTACTATTAATTTAATTTGCTAAAAATAAAACAACTTTAATTTAAATGAATTATCAAAAAATTTTAACTGTACTTTTAATTGGTAGTACAATTACAGTAAATGCACAACAAAAAACTACGCAAAAGGTAGCTACTAAAACTACTGCCACGGCTGCTAAACCAGCTGTTTCAAAACCAATTCAAGTTACTAAACCGGTAATTAACCTAACCAAAGGCGATGGCCAACATGACCATAAACATGGCGCTGAAAAGCCGATGCGAACATTAATGGTGGAGTATCCTAAAACCGGAATTACATCGTTTGTTTGGCATAATGAATCTAATTTAAATCCTAAATTTAAAGAAAACGACCAACAGGCTTTACATGGTAGATTGTATGATGATGGTAGTACAACTGTTATAAATGACTTTGGATTCAATCCGCAAGTGCCAATTTCAAAGCAATCATTCGGGTTTATGTATGAAGGTATTTTGAAAATGGCAGCAGGTGATAGTGCTGTATTAAGAGTTTCAGCCGATTCATTATTTGGTAAAAACTTACCACCACAAATTAAAGCAGGCGACTTTGTTCGTTTTTCATTTGCATCTTTTACAAAAGAAGAAGCAGAAATAAAAGCAGCTAAATTAAAAGCTGATATGGAAGCCAAGCAACGTGAAGCCGAAGCAAATAAAGTTAAACAAATAGCTGAAGATGAAGCTACATTAAAAAGTTATTTTGCAGCACATAATATCACCAACGCTGTAAGAACTGAAGATGGTTTGTATTATGTAATACAGCAAGCTGGCAATGGCGCTACACCGCAAGCCGGTGAAACAGTAGTTGCCAACTACCGAGGCAAAGGTTTAGATGGAGTTATTTTTGATTCAAACATGGATTCAGCTTTTAATCATTTACAACCTTTTGAATTCCCTGTTGGTCAAGGCAGAGTAATTCAAGGATGGGATAAGGGTTTTAGTATATTCAAAAAGGGCACTAAAGCTACTTTATACATTCCAAGTGGTTTAGCTTATGGCGCTAATGGTGCTGGCGATAGAATTAAACCTAATAGTTGTTTAATATTTGATGTTGAATTGGTGGATATTAAAGCTGCTCAAAAGGCAGAACAACCTCAGCAAGTACCTGCAGAGGCTGTAAATGATGAAGCTACTTTATTAAAGTACTTTGCTGATAATCAAATCACTAATTATCAACGCACTGCCGATGGCTTGTATTATGTAATTACAAAACAAGGTACAGGTGCTACACCTCAAGCCGGACAAACTGTTACAGCAAATTATACTGGTAAATTATTGGATGGTAAAATATTTGATTCAAATGTTTTGCCTGAAAATGGTCATGTTCAACCATTTGAATTTCCTGTTGGTCAGGGCAGAGTAATTCAAGGTTGGGATAAAGGTTTTATGTTGTTCAACAAAGGCACTAAAGCTACCCTATTTATACCAAGCAAATTGGCTTACGGCCCTAATGGTGCAGGTGAATTAATTAAACCAAACAGTTGTTTGATTTTTGAGGTTGAATTAATTGATTTCAAATAAAAACTAAACTAACTTTTAAGGAAAGTGTATCAAATAATTTGTGCACTTTCCTTTTTTATTTTTAATAAAATCATGTTGAAGTACTTACTTGCTATTTCTTTTTTAATAACTACTCAAAGCATTAGTGGTTTTTCAAAGCAATCAATAAAGAAAAATAAATCTCAATTAAATCATTTTTTTTTTACTGAAAATAAACAAAACAGAAACATAGTAAAAGGCGATATTATTTTATATCAATTAATACTAAAAAATGATGTTGATTCAACCGTAATTGATACAAAAAAAGAGTTTGGTGAACAACAATTGGAAATTACTACATCTGAATTTAAAGGTGATTTAATGGATGCATTAAAACTTGCTCATGAAGGCGATAGCGTACTTTTTTTAATTTCAACCAATAAATTATACAAAAAAAATATTCCATTTTTTGCGCATAAAAACACTTACATGAAATTTTATTTCAAGATAAATCATGTATTCACCAAAAACCAATTACAACAACATTTAATGATGACATTTGACCAACAAATAAAAATTGATGATAGTACTTTAACTAATTTTTTTAACCACTCAAAAAACATTCCACAACGTATTAAACCAGGTTTATACATTGATTTAAAAGAGAAAGGAATTGGCGGTGATTTACGAAAAGGTGATTCAATAAAAGTAAATTATACAGGTAAATTAATTAACGGAGAAGTGTTTGATTCAAATACTGAAAAAAGATTTGGGCATGTTGAACCATTTAAATTTGTGGTAGGCATTGGTAATGTAATAAAAGGTTGGGATGAAGCTTTAATGATGATGCAACGTGGCGGAAAAGCTACTTTTTATATCGCTTCACCTTATGCATATGGGTCAAAAAAAATGGGATCTATTCCAGCCAATTCAATTTTAATTTTTGATGTGGAAGTATTAAAGCATAAGTAATTATTTTTTTATACTAAAAGCTAACCAACTCCATCCAATAATAGCAGCTATTGCAGATGAAATAATAATCACTAATTTCGAAATATCTTGAAGCTGAGGTACATCAAAAGCTAAAAGCGAAATAAATATACTCATCGTAAACCCAATACCACCCAGCATTCCAACACCTGCTATTAATTTCATATTTATATCATCAGGCAATTTTCCTATTTTTATTTTTTGTGCTAAATAAGTAAAAAGTGTAATCCCTAAGGGCTTTCCAATAACCAATCCTAAAAAAATACCTATTGCATTTGCAGAAATTAAATGCTCGGAAAAATGCGAAGGAATAACAATAGAAGTGTTTGCCAAGGCAAATAATGGTACAATAAAAAATGCCACTGGCTTATCTAATTGATGATAAAATTTTTCAGCCAACGATTTATTTTTTATAGATTTAAATGGAATTGCAAAAGCTAACAAAACCCCACTAATTGTTGGATGAATGCCCGATTGAAGCATACAATACCACATTAATATACCACCAATAATGTATAAAATTGAATGGCTGAAATTATATTTATTAGCCAATAAAAGTATGAGCCAACCTATTATGGCAACACTTAAATAAATCAACGAAATATGCTGCGAATAAAAAGCAGCGATAGTAATTATTGCCCCTAAATCATCAATAATGGCTAATGAGGTTAAAAATAATTTTAAAGAAAGTGGAATTCGGTTACCTAATAAAGATAAAATTCCTAATGAAAATGCTATATCAGTAGCCATCGGAATACCTGCTCCAGCTTGTGTTATGGTGTTTTTGTTCAATAAAAAATGAAGAAATGCAGGAATTATCATTCCGCCAATTGCAGCAACAACGGGCAGTACAGCAAATTTTATTTCACTAAGTTTTCCATCAATAAATTCACGTTTTAGTTCTAAACCAATCAATAAAAAAAACAAAGTCATTAATCCATCATTAATAATTTCAAGCAATGAAAAATTAAATAAGGATAAATGAAAAATATTCACCCAACTTTCGCCAATAGCTGAATTAGCCATTAGTAATGAACAAAAAGTACAAGCAATTAAAATAATTCCGCTTGCTTTTTCATGGCGTAAAAAATCAATAAACCAACGTTGTAATTTCATTTTAAAAATCTGCAAACAAAACTGAATTCATTTTGTTTTCTTTGCAAAATTCTAAATTAATCATCATGAAAAAAGGTTTTACACTAATAATATTTTCATTCATTTTAGTTCAACAATTATTTGCTCAAACGGGTATTATCAAAGGCAAGGTATCTAATTTAATAAATAATGAGGTGGTGCCATTTGCAAGTATTCATATTTTAGAAACTGAATTTGGCGCTAATTCAGATGAAAATGGTAATTATGAAATCAAAAATTTAAAACCCGGAACTTATAATATTGAATGTTCAATTATTGGATTTCAGAAAAAAGTGGAGTATGAAATTGTGGTTGAAAATAACAAACCTGCTATTGTTGATTTCAAATTGGAAT
>JBEANU010000326.1:0-5529 GCA_041165265.1 Bacteroidota bacterium
TTTTTAGTTTTTCTAATTTTGAAGAAATGATGTTTAAAACATTTTCAATGTCATTTAAAACTTCATTATTTGTGAAGCGAATCACTTTAAATCCTTGTGCTTCAAGCCATTCAGTTCTTTCAATATCACTAATTTTATTATCAGGTAATTGATGAATTAAACCATCAACTTCAATAATTAATCGCTTTTTCAAGCACACAAAATCGGTAATAAAAGTTCCAATGATATGCTGTCTTCTAAATTTATATTCTTCTAAATTTTTTCCACTTAGCTGCTGCCAAAGCCAATCTTCAGCTTGTGTTGGATTGCTTCTCATTTCTTTTACAAACTCTTTTAATCTGCCATACAACATAGGGTCAGCAGATTTATAACTACTGTTGTATTTATTGGCTTTGAGCGTTGGCTGCTCTCCCCCTTTGGGGGAGTTGGAGGGGGCTTCTAGTTTGTATTTTACATAATATAGTTTTGAATTTACTTCTTTATAAATCACCTCTTCATCACTCAAAGCCGTTAGGGCTGCTGGGTCCCAGTTAATCATTCGAGCGCCTCGATAAATTAAACCTTTGTTATACAAATCAACAAACACTTTGATAACCGCTTTGTAATAATGGTCATCCATCGTGAAACTCAATCTATCATAATCGCAACTGCAACCTAATTTTTTTAATTGTTCAACTATAATTCCGCCATATTTTTCTTTCCATTCAAAAGCATATTTCAAAAATTCTTCTCTACTCAAATTTTTTTTATCAATGCCTTTTTCTTTTAACATAGCTACCACTTTGGCTTCGGTGGCAATACTTGCATGATCGGTGCCTGGTACCCAACATGCATTTTTGCCAGTCATACGTGCATGACGAACCAAAATATCTTGCACTGTTTCATTAAGCGTATGCCCCATGTGCAATACTCCTGTTACGTTTGGTGGCGGAATTACAATAGTGAAAGGCTTTTTTGATTGATCTACTTCTGAATGAAAATAATTTTTTGTCATCCAATGTTTAAACCATTTGTCTTCAACTGCATTGGGGCTGTATTTGGTAGATAATTCCATTGAAATTATAGGTGTAATTTATTTTTTATTGGGTAAAGATATAAAAGTGATGAATAGAAAATTAATCAAAAGACTTTGATTTTTTTGAAAACAAAAAAGGAAGTCAGTTCGACTTCCTTTTTATTTAATTTATAACCAAAAAAAATTATGCTTTTTGCTTTCGTAAAAAGTTTCCTTTAGCATCAAAAATATAATCCTCACCAGCAATTTCGGCTTCGTAAGTTACTACACCTTTTGCATCTAAAATTTTAGCAGCTTCTGCAATTTTTTTACCTGCAATATTTTTGCTGATGTATTCAAAAACTGCCATTGGTAACACCTCAATTTTAATGTCAGTTTCAGTTTGTAACCATTGCCCAGCTGGTGAAAACAAGGCTGAGTTACCTATTTTATTTAATTTAAACTCAGCTTCATAATTACCAAATTCTTCTTCCCATTGTGTTACATAACTATTCGGAAACATTTCTGAAAATCTAGCTTTTACTTCTTTAGGTACCTCATTTTCACTTACTTTTTCGGCCATTAAAAACTGTGATGCAAATACTAAAACAAAAAGGGTGGTTATTTTTTTCATGATGATAGATATATGATTATGTTAGATGAATGATAAAATACTTTATGAATTGTTTTTTTAAATCCACAAAATTTATTTCAAAAGTAAAATATTTTATTCAAAAATCAATAAATAATAAACAAGCAAGTTTGTTTATTTTGCAGGCCTAAATTTATACTTGTGTCAGCATCAACCATCTTATTAACTGAAGCCAAATATGCCACAGATTGGGAACAACTAAGAACCGCAGGGTTAAGATTGTTTGCTGAAATTGATGGAAATAATTTCTATTTATCGGGTACATTAGTACATGATGCTGCACCACTTTTTTTTGAACATTACTCCATTAATACTAATGAAAGTTTTTTGAGTGAAGTAAATATTAAAGCCGTACGGAAGCAATTAACTTGGTTAGATGGTGTAGCAATTTCAAAGATGATAGTAGCCGTTCAAAATGTACATTATAAATTACTGCCTTTTGAGTTTAGTGCATCGCAAATTGATGCTCAAAAATTATGTTCAGATAGTTCGGCATTTTTAAATGGTAAAATTGTTTACGGTATTGATTATAAAATAAACATCGCCTTACAATCTTTCTGTGCTCAAGTGGCCATAAAACATTCCATGATTGGCTTATTGCATCAAACCTCAGCATTAACTGCAACCTATACTGATGCTGTGTTGTGTAATATTCATGCTACTGCCATTGATATAATTGTATGGCAAAATTCAAAAGTAAAAATGCTTAATACATTCAATATTGTTACACCTGAAGATATTGTTTACTTTATTCAATTGGCCATTCAAAACCACTTTAAAAAGGAAGCACCGCAGTTATTAATTGGTGGCGAAATAATTCAACAATCAAAAATTTATAGTACAATAGGTAAATTTTTTAACCCTTTAGATATGGCAAACAGAGTTGCTTTAAAGCATCAAGGCGTTTACAAAACCCTTGCCCCAAACCGTTTTTTATCACTTTCAGGAATTATAGCATGCGAATAATTGGAGGACAATTTAAAGGTAGATTTTTTCAGCCACCCAAAACAATGCCAGCTCGGCCTACTACCGATATAGCCAAAGAAGGCTTGTTTAATATATTAATAAATGAATTTGATTTTGAGGAAATTCATTTTTTAGATTTGTTTGGCGGTACAGGTAGTATTAGTTACGAAACTGCTTCAAGAGGATGTACATACATTCATACAGTTGAGATTGATGCTAAATTAGTGCAGTTTATAAAAGGTAATTTTGAATTATTAAAACTACCCACAACATGCCATGTTTTTAAAATGGATATTTTTAAATATTTAGAAACCGCAACTGAAAAATTTGATTTGATATTTGCCGGTCCGCCGTATCCATTACCTACCTTGAACACCATACCCGATAAGCTTTTTAAAGCCGATGTATTAAATGTGAATGGATGGTTTGTATTGGAACATAATCCAAATCATAATTTTGATAATCACCCTAATTTTTTTAAAAAACGGAATTATGGCACTACCATTTTTTCAATATTTAAATTACAATAATTATAAATGGCAAAAAAAAATAACTGGATTAAGGTGGGTAAATTAGGCGCTGCTCATAAATTAAGTGGCGAAATTAAATTGCACTTTGATAATTCAATAACACCATTAAAATTAAAATCAATTTTAGTAGGCAAATCGCCTGAAGTGGCACTGCCATTCATAATACAGGATATTAAAAATTTTACTAATCATACTTTAATTGTGCTATTAGATGAAATAAAAAACCGAGAAGCTGCTATGAAATTAAGCGGTACACCAGTTTGGATGAAAGAAAATGAAGTTGAAAAATCAGAAACAATTGTTGATGAAAAAATAATTGGATATAAAATAATTGATAATCAAATTGGGGCTGTGGGGTTAGTAAAAGATGTTTTACAAATGCCTTCGCAAACTATTTTAGTTTTTGATTATCAGGCTAATGAAGTTTTGATGCCTTGCAATGAGGCTTCAATTCTTAAAATTAGCCATTCAAAAAATGAAATTGAAATTAGAATTCCTGATGGCTTATTAGAAGTTTATTGTTTGTAGTGTATGTTAAAATTTTTTCAAAAAATTTGCGTATTATTTTTTTTGCTATTGTTTATTTTTATAATCAATCGATTATTTTTTATCCTAATTAATGTAGTTCATTTTTCAAAAATTGAACTGAATGAAATTTTTCAATTACTCTACAAACCTTTACCATTAGATATTTCAACTGCCAGCTATTGTATTACTTTACCATTTTTAATAGGAACAATTGGGCTTCATTTTAATAAAAATTGGAATGCTAATTTTTATAAAGTATATTTTTTTAGCATCTTACTTATTTTAAATTGTATAACAGCTATCGATATTATTACTTATAGAGAAATGGGGGTGAAAATTCACTTCAAATTATTTTCACATTTACAACATCCTGTTGAAGTAATTCAATCTGTGGCTTTATTATATTGGATAATAGGGCTTACGGCAATAAGTGGTGTAACATTAATCTACTTTTATTTCTTTAAAAACATCATCAATAAAATTGAAAAACCTGATTTTGCAAATGATATTAAACTTCATTTTTTAACCTTATTAATTGCTTTTTTATTTAGTTCATTTTTAATTGTAATTGGCATTCGTGGAGGCTTACAGCCTATTCCAATAAATGAAAGTGAAGTATATTTTTCAAAAAATAATTTTATTAATGCAGCCGCTGTTAATCCTTCATGGCGCATTCTACATAGTTATTTTGAAAATAGAAAAATTGGAGATAAAAATACTTATCAGTTTTTATCAAACGATGATGCAACTAAGCAAGTTTCAAATTTATTTCAAGTAAAAAAAGATACCACTATTTCATTTTTAAAAGTCAATCGCCCTAATATTTGTTTCATCATTTTAGAAAGTTGGAGTGCAGATATGATTCAAAGCTATGGCGGCATACAAGGTATTACTCCTAATTTTGATAAACTAAAATCCGAAGGATTATCATTTACAAAATGTTATGCCAGTGGTACATTAAGTGATCAAGGCATACCAGCAGTTTTAAGCGCATATCCTGCGCAACCAATTACATCTATTATTGCCAATGAAGAAAAATATCCTAGCATGCATTGTATTAATACTGATTTAAAAAATGTAGGCTATCATACCTCATTTTATTTTGGAGGGCAATTAATTTATGGTAATATAAAAAGCTATTTATACTACCATAATTTTGATGTAATTAAGGAACAAAAAAATTATCCCAATTACCCATCAGGTGCTTTAGGAATAAATGATTCAATAATGTTGAATACTTGGTTAAATGAATTGAATACTTACCAACAACCTTTTTTTTCAGGAATATTTACATTAAGCACCCATGCACCTTTTGATGCACCAATGCAAAATAAATTTAAACAATTTTCAAGTTTAAATGCGTACACAAATTCAGTTCATTATGCTGATAAATGTTTGATGAATTTTTTTACAAAAGCAAAAAAAACCAAATGGTATGCTAACACACTTTTTGTATTAATTTCTGACCATAGTCATGAATCGCCCATGAACCAAGATTACTACTCAGCCGCACAATTTCATATACCATTATTATTTATAGGAGGGGCCATTAAAAATGAATTTGTAGGAAAACAAATAGTGAATACTTGCTCACAAAATGATATTGTTGCTACTATTTTAGCACAATTAAATTTACCTAAAAAGCACTATAATTGGAGTAAAAATTTAATGAACCCATACACCAAACACTTTGCCTATTATAGCTTTACCGAAGGTGGAGCTTTTGTAAATGATGCAACACAATATAATTTTAATAAACTTTCAAATCTTGAATATTATCAATCCAACAATACCAATAATTTGAATAAATATGAAGCAAAAAAAAATATGCAATCATTTCTACAAAAATTGATGGATGA
>JBEANU010000327.1:0-9753 GCA_041165265.1 Bacteroidota bacterium
GTTATTGAATTTCCATTTAAAGTTAAGGGTTATAATTTCAATTATATTTTAGGTAAAAATATTTATCTAACCAAAAATATTACTTTAGATATTTTAGCTAAAATTGGTTTTGGATATTACAAATTTACACCAACCAGATTTTCCAATTCTAGTTATAGTAATTATAATAATTATTATACAGTCAAAAACGCTTCAGACGGAATGGAATATACAAAGGGTAACGGTTTTGTATTAATGCCTGAATTAGCCCCAAGAGGTACAATTAATATACTTGAATCCACCTCACAATTAAATACTAGAGAAAATCCAATTTTTTATCGTTATTCATCTTCTCAAAGATTTCCAACATTTGAAAAATTTAGGCTTATTCTTTATCCACAAATAAAAATTGGCTATATGTTTTAATGAATTATCCAAAAGTTTGGCAAACCTTATAGGTTCGCCAAACTTATTATAGATTTGTGCCATGAAAAAAATAATACTTTTTTGTGGCACTTTTTTTTTGTGCCTTTCTGCAAATGCACAAAACAATACTTCATTAGTAAATAATTTAAAAAAGCATATTTACTATTTAGCTTCAGATAAATTAAAAGGCAGGCAAACAGGCTCGAAACAAGAGTTGAAGGCAGCTAAATACATTATCAAACAATACAATGAAATTGGTTTAGAATCTGTAATGCCTAATGGTTTTTTGCAAACATTTTATTTTACACCAAAATCAAATCCTCATGATACTTTAATTGTAAATCCTAAGGGTATAAAAAAAGAAGCACATAATGTAGTGGCTTTTTTAAATAATCATGCTAAAAATACAATTGTAATAGGTGCTCACTTCGACCATTTAGGCTTGGGCGAATATGGCAGTAGTTTGTATGCAGGAAAAGATGCACAAATTCATAATGGCGCTGATGATAATGCCAGCGGAACAGCTGCCGTTATTGAGTTGGCTCGTTGGCTAAAAAATTCGAATTTAAAAAACAACAATTATTTATTCCTTAATTTTTCAGGTGAAGAGTTGGGTTTGTTTGGCTCAAAAAGTTTTATGAACGATTTGCCAAAAAATATTGGCGAAATCAATTGCATGCTGAATATGGATATGGTAGGAAGATTAAATGAAGAAAAGAAAATTGAAGTGGGTGGAATTGGTACTTCGCCTACTTTTAAACCATTGATTGAACATCTTTCCACTCAAACGCCAATCAAAATAAAAACATCTGAATCAGGCATTGGCCCAAGCGACCACACTTCATTTTATTTAAAAAATATTCCTGTATTATTTTTCTTCACTGGGCAACATGCTGATTATCATAAACCAACAGATGATGCTGACAAAATAAATTATGAAGGCGAAGCTTTGGTTATAAATTTAATGCAACAAGTATTGGATAGTTTGAACAAAACAGATAAACTACTATTTACCAAAACGGCTGATGCTGATAATAAAGACACACCCAAATTTAAAGTGACATTAGGCATTATGCCTGATTATATGTACGATGGTAAAGGTGTAAAAGCTGATGGCGTAACAGATGGCAAACCTGCCGCCAATGCTGGTTTACAAGCTGGCGATATCATTATTAAATTAGGTGAAATTGAAGTAAGCGATATGCAAGCTTACATGAAAGCTTTAGCCCAATTTAAAAAAGGTGATGAAACTATTGTAACTATTAAACGCAAAGATGAAGTAAAAGAAATGAAGTTGAAATTTTGATTAGAACACGGATGACACGGATTTAAAAGATGGACGATGATTTTTGGTTGTTGCTCACAAAGGCACTAAGACACTATGGGCTGTATTATTACAGAGTTGAAATTTTGATTAGAACACGGATGACACGGATTTAAAAGATGGGCGATGATTTGTTGTATTCTTTTCTTGTCTCCGACAAGTCGGAATTTGCAACTTAATACAAGAAAAGAAACAAAAAATCAAGCTTCCAAGATAACTTTTTGAGGGACGACTAATTATCTCAATAAAATTATATCACCTTTTTGCACAAACCCATTTCCTGTTGCATCAATACCACTGATGTAATAAACAAAAGTGCCTATTTCACATGGTTTGCTGTGATAGGTGCCATCCCAGCCTTTATCCATTTCTTTTGTTGAAAATACTTTTTCACCTAATCTATCATAAATAAAAAAATAATCTAATCGCCTAATACCAGCATATATAGGAATAATATCGTCATCAATTCCATCGCCATTGGGCGTAAAGGCATTGGGCATTAGTGCTACTACTTGCGGAAATGCATAAATATGAACGGTATCAAAAGCATAACAATTATTTTCATCTGATACTTTTACAACAAAAACTTGGTCGGCGGTAAGTGTGCAATGCGGTGATGCTATATTAGGGTCATCTAATCCTGTAGTTGGCATCCACTGATAATATTTGCCGCCACTTGCTTTTAGTTGAAAGGGGATGTTCATCACCACATTAGTATCTTGCCCAGCTTCAGCAAAATGAAAGGTATCCACATATACTATTAAACTATCGTAGGCAGGGCGCAAACATCTATTTGAATCAATAGCAGTTAAATAATAAGTAGTAGTAGTAGATGGAAATACAGTGGGGCTTGATGTACTACTGTTATGTATAAATACTTTCGGGTTCCAATCAAAATAACTAGCATTTACGGCATGCAAGGTAGCATTGTAGTTTTTGCAAATGGTAATATCATCACCAGCAAATGGCGTAGCTAATTGTAATACTTTTACGGTTACTGTATCAAAATTTCCGCATCTGCCTGAGCGTATTAATACAGGATATAAAGTTGTGTTTCGGGGCCATACTTTTGGTGTTGAGGTATCTAATTTACTGATGTTGTAGCTATTTAACCAAGTATATTTTATAATGCCTGATTCAGTGCTTGCTGCTTTGATATTTATAGTATCGCCAATACAAATTGCTGTATCAGCACTTGTACTATGTTGAATATTTGTGATTACATTTATTTTAATTGTATCTTGATATACACACCCAAAAGGGCTTGTAACCTGCACTGTATAAAGTGTTGTTTTATCGGGGCTAATAAGTGGGCTATCAATAGCTATATTACTGATGCTGTAATTAGGTTGCCATAAATAAGTACCACCGCCATGTGCTACTATTTGCATGGTATCTAAATAGCATAAACTTGCACTATCAGTGGGCAATGCATTAATGGTAGGATAAGGGTGTATGGTTAATGTTTTTACTAATGAATCAGTACATCCTGTGGTGTTAGCTACCCAAAGCTTTACCTGATAAGTGCCAGGCGGATAAATATGTTTTAATGTGGTAGCATTGGTGGTATCTAATTTACTACCATCGCCAAAATCCCATACTTGCAATGTCATAGTGCCTGCGCCATTTTTAGAGTGGTTTGTAAATGTAACAGAATCATAAAAGCACTTATCTTGCATGGTATAAGCAGCTTTTAAACCTAATGATACATAAATTGATTTTAAAACCGTATCAGCACAACCCGTATTAGGATAAGTGATGAGTTTGATGGTATAATTACCAGTAACTGTATAACGATGAGTTGGGGTATCAACAGCACTCGTATTTATAAGGCTGAAAGCATCGCCAAAATTCCATAAATAACCGCTTGATAAAATACCGGGTACAAACTTTATCACACTATCACAATTTAAAGTAGGAATGATGATACTTGAAATTTTTGGTGTGATGGTAACTTGTGTAACTACTGAATCTAAACAACCTTTTGTGCATGATTCATACATTTTTACAGTATACACACCTGGTGTGGCATACGAATGTACCGCATAAGAAAGATTTGAATAAGATTGGTCACCAAAATCCCACTTACGAAAAAGTGGTAAATTTGAATGAGAAGTATCAATAAAAGTGATTAATGAATTAATACAAGTTAATGTAGGGCTTACTATATTGCCAACATAAAATGAATCATAAACACGTACTTCAACATATTGTGTATCAGAGCATTTGCCACCTACTAAAGGGTTGATGTAGTACACCACATGGTAGGTGCCGGTATCAGGGTAAACAAAAGTTGGTGTTTGTGAAGTACTGGTATCAGTAGTGCTTCCAGTTACACCAAAATCCCAATAAAACTTAGTTAATGATAAAATTGGCGAACTTGAATTAGTAAAAGTAACTGACTTTGTACTGCATTTTAATATAGCTTTTACTCCAGCAGAATCTGTATAATTAGTAGGTACAGTAGCTGTAACAATGCCATTGCATGCCTGCACAGTAAAGGTAAAATCACGTTTTACTGAGCCTATTTGCACATGATTTCGGTATTCTTTTACTTCAATACCTACTAAAAAATCATTTAAAATTTGTGGGTAAGCGGTTAATAATCCGGTGAAAGTATCAATTTTTAAAGGCTTTAAAGTGCCGCCTAATAAATTGCTGGGCGAATAGCCCGAGTTAAATGATAAGGCACTAAATGAGGAAGCATTATTTTGATCAAGTGAACCGCTATTGCAGCCATGATTTGATGTGCCACCATCAAATGGTGTATATAAATTATAAGATAATGAATCGCCATCAGCATCAGTAGCATCGCTGAAATAATTAAAATCATAATTCTGGCAAATAAAAATTGGTGGGTATGCTTTAAAAACAGGGCTGCTATTGTTAGCATATGCTGAATCAGGCATTTGGGTCATAATGGTAGCACCAACTGGTGATGATGTATTCAAATTTAATGCAGTAGTTGAACGTGCATATACTTGATACAATAAGGTATAACCACCTGCAATTGGTGGTAAAGTTTGATTGCTTAAATCATAAACTGCCTCGGTAATATCACATTGCGAAGCTGGTGGCGGTGTTAAACAAGGGCTATATGGTACTGGCACTAATTGAGTACCACTGGCATTACCACTTGACTGGTTTAAAGTTAATACATAATCAGGATTTGTTAAACTGCTTGATACAAACCCATTGGTTTTGTAAACATAAATAGCAGCGCAATCATCAAATTGTTTGGCGGCGTTGCATTCCCTCCATAAAGTAAGTTTGATATCGTATTTATTGCTGCCCTTATATTTATAGGTAATATTACCACCTGCAATATGATTGGCATTTACACTACATATACTACTGCTGAGTAGAGCAATAATCAGTGCTATATATTTCAATGTTTTAATAATATTCAGTTTTAAGGTATATAAAAAATGTTTGAAAAAGATTTCAAAAATAACTAAAATCAAATTAATAAACAAAGCTCAAATTGGAAGCGCAAAAATTTTGATAAATTTAAAAGCAATATAAAATTAGGAATGAAACATATAAATACAATTACAGAATAAAAATGAAAAGTTATAAAATTGAAAAACAACTTTGAGTTTTAAATTTCTATTTTCACAGTTTTAATTTTTTTAAATGAATTTATATCCATCAATCATAAAAAGTAAATTACCAAAAGTAGGCACTACTATTTTTAGTGTAATGTCAGCATTAGCCGCTGAACATAAAGCAATTAATCTATCACAAGGATTTCCGGATTTTGAGGTAGATGAAAAATTAATTTCACTCATTCATCAATATTATCAAAAGGGCATGAACCAATATGCACCCATGCCTGGTTTACTAAGTTTACGTGAAACCATAGCCGAAAAATGCAATTATTTATATGGGGTTGATATAAATGCAGATACTGAAATCACCATTACACCAGGCGCAACCGAAGCTATATTTTCAGCCATTACCGCAGTTATTCACCCTGCTGATGAAGTAATTATTTTTGAACCAGCCTATGATTGTTATGCCCCTGCCATTGAGTTGTGTGGCGGCGTACCCGTTTTTATTCAACTTAAAACACCCGATTTTAAAATTGATTGGAACGATGTAAAAAAGCGCATCAATCATAAAACAAAAATGATTATTATCAATACGCCACATAACCCTGGTGGAAGCATAATAGCTGAAAAAGATATGCTGCAATTGCAAAAATTAATTGAAACTACTGATATTATATTACTAAGTGATGAAGTATATGAGCATATTATTTTTGATGATGAAAAACATCAAAGCGTATTACGCCATCCCAAATTAGCCGAACGTAGTTTTGTGGTATATTCATTTGGTAAAACTTTGCATGCCACCGGTTGGAAAGTGGGTTATGTAATAGCCCCTGAAAATTTAATGAAAGAGTTTAGAAAAGTGCATCAATTCAACGTGTTCAGCACTAATACACCCATTCAGTATGCACTGAATGATTATCTTAAAAACAAAGATAATTATTTATCACTCTCCCAATTTTATGAACAAAAACGCAATTATTTTATTGAAATATTACAAACCCTACCTTTTGATTTTGTACCAGCTAAAGGCAGTTATTTTCAATGCGTTGATTATAGTAAAATATCCGATGAATCAGATAAAAATTTTGCAGTACGATTAACCAAAGAATATGGTGTGGCTGCCGTGCCTGTATCAGCATTTTATAATAAAGCAATAGATAATAAAATGCTTAGATTTTGCTTTGCCAAAAAAAAGGAAACCTTAGATGCGGCGGCTGAAAAATTGATACAATTGAAATAAAAATACATCCCCTTTGTCCAATTCCATTTTACCAACTTATTAACAACCCTTTTGGCATAATTTATTATCTTCGCCTTCTAAATTTTTTAACATGAGTTCAATTCTTGGTTTTTTATTAATAGGTATGCCTGGTGGCAGCGAATGGATATTGATTTTTTTAGCCGTAGTATTATTATTTGGCGGCAAAAAAATCCCTGAATTAATGAGAGGTATGGGCAAAGGTATTCGTGAATTTAACGATGCCAAAGATGGTATTAAAAAAGAAATTGAAGATGGTATGAATGAAAAAACAAAAACTGATAACAAATAATTTAAAGCGTTATCGTGTATTCATCTTTAGCAAAAATTCAAGCCGCCATTCAAGCCAATCAAACTTCATGTGAAGCTTTGGTACAACAATATATTGCCCGTATTGAAGCCCATCAACATTTAAATAGTTTTTTAGAAACTTATAATGATGAAGCTTTAGCACAAGCCAAATTAATTGATGAAAAAATTAAAAATGGTACAGCCAAGCGTTTGGCTGGTGCTGTGATTGCAATTAAAGATGTGCTTTGCTATAAAGGTCATAAAGTATCAGCATCATCTAAAATATTACAAGGGTTTGAATCATTATACACTGCCACTGCCGTACAACGATTATTGGATGAAGATGCAATAATAATTGGCAGAACTAATTGCGATGAATTTGCAATGGGTTCAAGCAATGAAAACTCAGCATTTGGAAAAGTATTAAATGCAGCCGATACAAACAGAGTGCCCGGCGGTTCAAGCGGCGGCGCAGCGGTTGCAGTGCAAGCCAATCTTTGTTTGGCAAGTTTGGGTACTGATACTGGCGGTTCAATTAGGCAACCAGCCTCATTTTGCGGTATAGTAGGCGTAAAACCAACTTATGGGCGCATATCCCGATACGGATTAATTGCTTACGCCTCATCATTTGATCAAATTGGTGTATTTGCACACAACACCATTGATGCTGGTTTGATAATGGAAATAATGAGTGGTGCTGATAAAAATGATAGCACTTGCGCATTACAACCAGTTGAAAGTTTTACATCAAATTCAATTGATATTTCAAAAATAAAAATAGCTTATCTACCATCAATAATGGATTCAGATGGATTAGATGCTGAAATAAAACAACGAACATTAAATATTTTAGAAGAACTAAAAAGTAAAGGCGCAACAGTTGAAGCCGTAAAATTTGATAAGTTAGATTATTTAATTCCTACTTATTATGTGCTCACAACTGCTGAAGCATCCAGCAATTTATCAAGGTTTGATGGCATACGATATGGCTATAGAAGCCCCAATGCTACTGATTTAGAGAGCGTTTATAAAAAATCAAGAGCTGAAGGTTTTGGCAAGGAAGTAAAACGCCGCATTATGTTAGGCACATTTGTATTAAGTGAAGGATTTTATGACGCTTATTATTCAAAAGCTCAAAAAACCAGGCGCATGGTAAGCAATGAAATGACTGAACTTTTTAATGAATACGATTTTTTAATAACACCCACTACACCTACTGTTGCTTTTAGTTTTGGCGATAAAAAAGATCCTATTGCCATGTACTTAAATGATATTTATACCGTTTTGGCAAATATTGCTGGCATACCTGGTATTTCGCTACCAGTAGGCATTCACAGCAATAATATGCCGTTTGGCATACAAATAATGAGTAAAAAATTTAGCGAAACAAAATTAATGGCTTTTTCAAACTGGTGCATGAACAATGTTTCAGCTCCACAAAAAAATTAAACGAGAAGAATGATTAGTAAAAAAATATTTATAGCAATTATTATAGTTCAGTTATTAGCAATACAAAGTTTTGCTTTTAGTGGCATTAAAAAAACAGTATTGACTGAAACTGAAAACAGTAGCTCATTTTCAGTGGTTTCATCAATTGATATTTCATACAATGATGAAGTACAAAATTTTAGTGAATCATATCAAGCTGATGATAACAAAAAAGTAAAACGAGTGTTAGAAAAAGGGCATGACTACTTTCAGATGATTGAAAATATTTTTGCTGAAGAAGGCATTCCTGCTGAACTTAAATACTTAGCCTATGTTGAGTCAAATTACAATACCAAAGCCTTATCACGTGCTGGCGCCCGTGGCATGTGGCAATTTATGAGAGGCACTGCTATTACCTATGGATTAAAAGTGAACCGACAGGTAGATGAAAGATTAAATCCCGAAAAATCAACCCGAGCAGCGGCAGCGTATTTTAAAAAATTATACAGCCAATACAATAATTGGCACTTGGCAATTGCAGCTTATAATTGTGGCGAAGGCTTAATTGATGTTGCCGTGAACAAAGCAAATGGAACAAATGATTTTTGGGAAATTACAAAATTTTTGCCTCGTGAAACTCGGAATTATGTACCTCATTTTTTAGGATTGATGGATGCTATGAACAGCTATACTGCTCAACAAGAGCTAAATACTTACTTAACTAATAACGGCGTTAATATATCAAATACAACATCAATTGCTGAAAATAATACCACCGCTTTTATCAAAAAAAATACAAATGTGGCGATTAATAATTCAGCTGAAAAACCTGCCGTTAGCAATACCGAACTTAATACGGATAATTATTCAATGATTGAATCGGAAGCCAGATCAAAAGAGTATTTTGTTTACATTGTTAAAAAGGGCGATACCATTGAATTAATTGCTAAAAATTATCCTAAAAACTCAATCACTTTGATTAAGGATAATAATAATTTAGCATCAAATGCTGATTTGAATATGGGCGGCACTTTATTGCTTGAAAAGTAATACCAAAGTGAGTATTCTTTAGTCCTGTCAATTGGGTATTACCCTCAATTCCATTTTACAAATTGGGCAAATGCCGCTATCAGCAAATACTTTATTTTCGCATTGCATAGGGCATTCATAAACAATTGAAGGCGTAGTAGTAGCACTATCTTTTATAATGGTTGAAGTGTTATTATCACGAACATCAATGGAGCAATTTGAAAATAAAAGCAACATACTTATCCAAAATAATTTTATCATTTTTCTTTATTTTTTATAAGCATTCAAAAAATTATATTCAAAACGTACTGAATAAGCATTTTTGTTTTGCCTATCTATCGTTCCTTTTATTTGGGTTTGATAAATTACATCAAAACGCATAATGCTATTAAAAATGAATTGAATAGCAGGTGCAGCATCCCAATAATATTGTTGTTGAACAAAATTATTTTTGCCTATCA
>JBEANU010000328.1:0-3744 GCA_041165265.1 Bacteroidota bacterium
CAATATTGAGGCTTTTTTTATTATACTTTATGGAAGATTAGTTTGACTTTTTCTTACCCATATTTTGACCTTGAGCAGCGGTTGCATCAGTTTTTTTACCGGTGTTAGTACCTTGAGCTGCATTTGCATCAGTTTTTTTACCAGTGTTGGTATTAGGAACAATTACTGGTTTTACATCTGCTTTTTTTACTACAGGTTTAGTATGATGAACAACTCCTTTTTTAGCTTTTTCCATCATCATTTTTGCGCTATCCATAGCAGCAGCCATAATTTCATCATCACAAGCTTTTTGTAATTTTTCAATTTCAGGTTTTGCTAATTCAGCAGCAGTTGAATCAATAGTGTGTTGCATTTTAGCAGCATCTTGAGTGTTATTGGGCTGACATGCAGCAAAAACCAACATGCCACCTAATACGATATATGATATTTTTTTCATGATTATTATTAATATTTTTTTTGAAGTTAAAAATTAAATGTGTTTAGCTTCTTTTTCTGCTTTTACAATTGAATCAGCTTTTACCATTACTTCCGTTTTTTTGCGCTCTTCACATGCTTTTCCAATTTCTTCAGTAGCTTTTACCATTAAGGCTTGTTTAGTACTGTCAATTTTTTTGTCTAATTCAGCACCAACTATTGCAGCAGGGCCTTGATTGCACGACGCAATTGCACCAATCATCATAGCGCCAATTGCAATGGATAAAATTTTGTTCATTTTTTATTTTTTGTTTTTTTTACGAACTGCAAATATATAATTTTAAACGGATTTTAAATTAGATATTTAATACCTATTTTAAAAATGAGTTATTTACATATTAGTCATAAATTCTGTAACATTTTCCTGCTAAAATATATTTAAAACATTTCATTTTGATTTACTTTTATGAAATGATGCTTAAAAAAAATCTGTTGTTTTTTTGTTTGTTTTTTGTCCCTATAATTTTATCTGCTCAATCTAAAATCATTCAAGGTAAAGTGATGGATGGCAATAGCGAAGAGCCATTGGGCTTTTGTACTGTTTATTTACAAGGCACAAATTCAGGTGCATCAGCTGATATTAATGGCGTTTACAAAATAATTTATACGGATAAATGTGATACACTTGTTTTTTCAAGTGTGGGCTATAAAAAAATAAAAATTGCTATTCAACATTTACCCATTGAAACTATTAATGTAGTTATGGAACGAAGAGCCACTACTACCAAAACAGTAAGTGTGCATTTGGGGCAAGACCCAGCAGTAACCATGTTCAAGCGTATTCAATTACACAAACATCAAAACGATAAAAACAAATTAAGTACATATCAATATGAAGTTTATAATAAATTAGAAGTAGATATTGATAAAATATCTAACAAAATGAAAAACAACAAACTGCTGAAACCCTTTGCCTTTGTTTATAAATTCATGGATAGCACATCAGAAGAAAAGCCATTTCTACCCATGTATTTAACCGAATCAATGAGTGATTATTATTATCAAAAAACACCCAAGGCACATAAAGAAATTATAAAAGCCACTAAAATGGCAGGTGGCACAAGTGAAAATCTTTCACAATTTTTAGGAACCATGTATCAGGATATTAATTTGTATGATAACCGTGTATTGTTGATGGGGGTATATTTCATCAGCCCTATTGCCAATGGCGGCTTATTTTATTACCACTATAAAATTACAGATACTGCAAAAATTGATGGCAGAAAATGTTTTAAACTTTCTTTTCAACCCAAACGAAAAGGCGAAAATACCTTTATTGGTGATTTATGGGTGAATGATACTACTTGGGCAATCAAACAAATTAGTATGACGATTGCCGAAGGTGCAAATATTAATTTTATCAAACGCATCACAATTTTTCAAAATTATACACCCGTTAATGATAGTATATGGATGATGAATAAAGATAAATTTATTGTCAGTTTTATTTCAGCTGGTAAAGAACGGCCTGGCATTATTGGCCGAAAAACCACTCAATACAATCACATTATTGTAAATCAAACATTGATGGATACTCTGTTTGCCGACCATCAAGATTTAGTAGTACTAAACGGAGCAGCATCAAAACCAACAGATTTTTGGTTAAATAATCGCCCCGATTCATTAACTAAAAATGAACGGAACATTTATAAAATGGTAGATACAATTCAGCAAGTTCCTGCCTTTAGGCATTACCAACAATTATTTACAACCGTTTCAACCGGATATTATAACAAGGGATATTTTACCATTGGGCCTTATTATAATTTTTTTGCATTAAACTATGTTGAAGGTACTCGGGTTGGATTTGGAGTTGGAAATAGTGAATTGGTGAGCAAAAAAATATGGGCTAATGCACAATTAGCTTATGGTTTTAAAGATAAAAAATTGAAATATGATATCACCGCATGGTATGTATTTAAAAAATTGCCAAGGCAAGAGTTAAAAGTGCGTTACATTAATGATGTGGTTACTTATAATTTAACTGAAGACCAATTGGGCGAAAATAATATTTTTAGTTCAATGGTACGCCGAGTGCCTTATTCATCAAGGCTTACAGGAAATGAGGCTACAATTATTTCTTATAATAAAGAATGGAAATTAGGTATGGGCGAACGGATAACAATAAGTCAAAACTCAATTCATCCTTTTTTTGAAAATTATTATTCTGATGTTTCAAACCCCATCAATTATATCACCAATCCTAATTTTATTTTTACTGAAATTGCTTTACGAACTCGATTTGCCTATCGTGAAAAATTTGTAGCAGGTAATTTTTTACGCAGCAGTATAGGTAGTGATTATCCAATTGCATCTTTAGAATTGAAGCAAGGCATCAAAGGAATTTTAGGAAGTCAGTTTAGTTATCAAAAAATTAGATTACAAGTGGATGGAAACAAAAACACTGGCACTATTGGAAGTTTTTATTATAATATTTCAGCCGAAAAAGTAATAGGAAATTTACCCATGGTGATGTTGGCAGTAATGCCAGGCAATGATACCTACTACTACAATAAATACGCACTTAATAATGCTACCCGATATGAATTTGTAACCGATCAAAACATAAGCGCCAGTTTGTATGAATATTTTGGTGGATTTCCGTTAAATTATATTCCTGTTATCAAAAAACTGAAATGGCGTACATTTGTTGGTGGTAAAGCTTTTTGGGGAACCATGTCAGAACGAAATAAAACCATCAATAGCTATTATTCAAACAGCAGATATTTTAATATACCCAATAAAGAACCTTATATGGAGTTGAGTACTGGTTTAGAAAACATTTTCAAAGTATTTAGATTAGATTTTATTTGGCGATTAAATTATTTAGATAAAGCCATTTATCCTTATGCACAACCTTTAGGAATACGTGGCAGCTTGCAAGTTGAGTTTTAATAAACCTGTTTCCTAATTCCTTTATTATACCTCACCTTAATCCTCTCTCCGATAAATACGGAGGCTTTGACCTATTGAGAGGAATGGTGAAATATGAAAGATTCTATTCTTTTACAAACTTTCCAATCAAACTGTTTCCTAAGGTATCGGTGGCTTTGATGAAATAAATACCCGAAGACAAGTTTTCAGTATTCAGTTGGCAGTTTTCAGTATTGCGAATTGAGTATTGAGTAATTGAGCAATTTTGAATTCTTCCTAACACATCCATACTTCTATTGTATTTACTACAAACTGATTACTGCTGACTGTTAACTGATTGCTTACTGTGTCTCGTCCTGAAATAGGTTTACACAAATAAGGTGTAAACAAAATGAG
>JBEANU010000329.1:0-3274 GCA_041165265.1 Bacteroidota bacterium
TAAATTATCATGGCAAGAAAATGGCGGAACTACCGTTGATTCAGTATTTGAGCTAGCTTATATTAATAAAAATGTGGTGCCTATTAATTTATTAAATGCATCAACAATAGTAAAAGAAAATACTTTTAGGCTTAATAATAGTTATGCATTTGGAAAACATAATACAAAAAAAATAAACGATACTTTTTCGGTTCATCATTATGTTCCGTTTATAAATATTGAACATACTTTACAAATTAATAATCATTACCGAACAAGTAAAGATGGAGCATTTGAAGCATTTAATTATAATGCATTACCCATTTCAACATCAAACGATACTTTTTTTTATAAGCAAATTTTTCATACAATAAGCAATACTATAACATGTAATTTATTAGCCAATAAAAAATTGATTGGCGATTCCATTATTAATCAACGAGCTTATTTGACTACTGTTTCAGCCGAACATCAATTAATAAATA
This sequence comes from Bacteroidota bacterium, assembly GCA_041165265.1. Classification (GTDB taxonomy): domain Bacteria; phylum Bacteroidota; class Bacteroidia; order Chitinophagales; family CAIODY01; genus CAIODY01. The sequence continues at coordinate 465 of JBEANU010000329.1, forward strand.
CAAAAAGTTATCAATATAAAAATGATACTTCAAATTTGAATGTGCATGCCTCAATACGAAGTAATCCGTTTTATAAAAGTGATATCACATTTGAAACTTATGTTGATTATTCAATTGCAGGATATAACAAAAATGACAATAAATTAATGGTGCATATTGCATATTTATTACCGCAAACAAATGCAATTTATGGGTCAGTTTTAAGTCAGCGATATCATCCCAATTTCAGTATGCAATATTTTAAAAGTGAATATTATTCCGTTCAAAATAATTTGCCTACAACAAACATGAATCAAATAAAATTAGGATGGAAGCTTTTGAAGTATCAATTAAAAATGGAATACAGTTATTCAATTTGGGATAAATACAATTATATAACAAATGGCTTTAATGCAGCAACCATCAACAATGCAACAGTTTCAATTTTTGAATTTGAAAAAGATTTTACTTTCAAAAAATTTCATTTCAATAATATTTTGCAAGTAAATAATCAAAACCAAACCAAAACTATTTTTCCTAAATGGATGTATTCGGCACAAGTATATTATCAAAGTTTTGTTTTTAAAAAAGCTATGTTTTTGCAAACGGGTTTGCAATTAATTAGTTTTGAAAAATATGATGCGCCTTACTTTATGCCTGTGGCTGATAATTTTTATTATCAAAATCAAACTCATTTTTCACAGCAACATCAATTACAATTTTTTATTAATGCCAAAATTAAAAAGGTACGAATTTTTATAAAAGCCGATAACCTATTACAAGGCTTAGATGGGCATGGCACTTATGTTTCAAAACATTACCCTTTGCCTGATAGAACTTTAAAATTAGGAATCAGTTGGCGTTTTTTAGATTAATTATTTATGAAAAAATATTTTGCTTTATTCAATTTGGTTTTTGCATTTAATCTGTTAGCAAATGCACAAGAATTAAAACGTCCTAAATTGGTAGTAGGAATTGTAGTGGATCAAATGCGATACGATTATTTATATAGATATTGGAATAAATATGGTGATGGTGGTTTTAAACGATTAATAAAGCAAGGTGTAAATTGTGAAAACGTGCATTATAATTATATGCCTACTTATACAGGGCCAGGGCATTCAAGTATTTATACTGGCACAACACCATCTGTACATGGTATTACAGGTAATAATTGGTGGAGCAAAATTAATAATAAAGAAACTTATTGTGCCGATGATAGCACTGTATATGGCGTAGGAACTAACACTAAAGCAGGAAAAATGTCACCCCGAAATTTAGTAACTACAACCATTACAGATGAGCTAAAGTTAGCCACAAATTTTACATCAAAAATTATTGGAATTGCATTAAAAGACCGTGGAGCTATATTGCCAGCAGGGCATATAGCCGATGCTGCATATTGGTACGATGCCACTAACGGAAAATGGATTACAAGTAGTTTTTATAAAAAAACATTGCCCAATTGGGTTGCAAATTTCAATCAACAAAATTATACCAAACAATTGGTGAGTAAAGAATGGAATACATTAATACCAATTGAAAATTATACTGAATCAACAGCAGATAATGTGGCTTGGGAAGGCACATTTAAATCGGAATCAAGCCCAGTATTTCCGCATGTATTATCACAAATTATTGCAGCTGATTCAACCTTGAAAAATAGCTTAATTACATCAACACCATACGGCAATACCATTACTAGATTGATGGCGGAAGCAGCTATTGAAAATGAAAATTTAGGACAAAATGTATCAACCGATTTTTTAGCCATTAGCTTTTCATCAACTGATTATGTGGGGCATAAATATGGCCCCAATAGCATTGAAATTGAAGATACTTATTTAAGATTAGATAATGATTTGGAGCTATTTTTAAATTATTTAGATAAAAAAATTGGTAAAAAAAATGTGCTTTTATTTTTAACTGCTGACCACGGAGCAGCACATGCACCAGGCTTTTCAAAACAAAATAATTTACCCGGAAATATTTTTGATGGCAAACGAATGATGGATTCATTGAAAACAAAAATGAATGAGTGGTATGGCAAAGATGCTTGGATAGTGGGTTTTGAAAATCAACAAATTTATTTTAATCATAAATTGATAAACGCAAAAAATATGAATGCTGATGAAATGATTGCCAAATGCTATCAATTTATCAAACATAATTTTAAACAAATACAACATACTTATTTAGTATCAGATATTTTAAAAAGCAATAATGCAGATGCATTTGCTTCGCAAATAAAAAATGGAATTGTAGAAAACCGATGTGGTGATATTTATATTTTGTTTGAAAGTGGTTGGCTAGAGGATATGCCCAAAGGTACATCACACGGAACTTTTTTTGCTTATGATACCCATGTGCCGCTACTTTGGTGGGGTTTTAATTTAAAAAACAACAAATTAACAGATGCCATTCATATCACTGATATTGCCCCTACCCTTGCCAATATTTTAAAAATTCAGGAGCCAAGTGGTACAACAGGTGCTGTTATTAATTTAAAAAGTAAGTGATAATTTTAAATTCAATTGCTAGCAAGTTTGCAGCGTTGGTTCGTTCGTATGTTTATAGCGACCTTGTGCCAACATTTATTCAGGCTCAAGTCGGCAATGCTCTTGGCTTGGCTTCAGACTTTCGCCAGCATGGAGCAAGTCGGCAAAATTAAATTAATTTGAAAAATGAAACAGGAATATTTGTTAGAAACAAAATGCCACTTGCATCCTCGTTGGCTATACACATGGCAGCGCACCAAACGAGGACGAGCAAGGGCAAGTCGGCAACGTACTTGGCTTCAGACTTTCGCCAGCATGGGTTGTTTTATTAGC
>JBEANU010000330.1:0-2641 GCA_041165265.1 Bacteroidota bacterium
CAAGTGTTGCTTCCAATAATAATTTTTCCATGAAAGGGTCGCCAACTTGCACACTTGGCAATTCTTCGGCACTATCTTCTGTAATATCAGCCGATGCAAATGAAGCCCCATGAATACCATCTTTTCCTGTTGCACTTCCTACAATGTAAACTTTACTTCCAGGATTTTTTGCAGTAGCAGAAACCGTTTTTCCTAATTCAACAATCCCTGCACTCATGGCATTTACTAACGGATTGATGTTGTATGATTCATCAAAATAAACTTCACCACCAACTGTTGGTACACCAAAGCAATTACCATAATCACCAATTCCTTTCACCACACCTTTCACCAAATTACGAGTATTGAAATGTTCAAAATCACCAAAACGCAAACTATTCAATGATGCTACAGGACGGGCACCCATCGTAAAAATATCACGACTAATACCGCCAACACCTGTTGCAGCGCCTTGATACGGTTCAATGGCTGAAGGATGATTGTGTGATTCAATTTTGAAAACACAACCCAAACCATCACCAATATCAACCAATCCTGCATTTTCTTCGCCAGCTTTGGCTAAAATATGTTTGCCATCTTTTGGCAATTTTTTAAGCCAAGCAATCGAGTTTTTATAACAACAATGTTCACTCCACATCACACTGAACATAGATAATTCAGTAAAATTGGGTTCACGACCCATTAACTCAATCAGCTTTTCCCATTCATCTTGTTTTAAGCCTAATTCTAAAGCGTTTTGTAACGTAGGCTTTGGTAAATTATCGTTAGGTATATTCATTTGTATAAAAATAAGAAGCGCAAAAATACAATTTCAAATGGCAATTTTGAGAGTTAATTTTTCAAGTGCAACATTTTTATTGCTATCTGAATTATCCTATATCGTCTTGGATATTTGTTTCACTCCAACATCCTATCATCAACTATTTCCGTAACCTTATCTACAGCAAATAACATTACGGTTAAAGATTCTTACACATGGTTTGAAACAAGTGATATATTGGTTAATGCTACTGTAATTCTGTTTATAACAACTGTAGCTTCACACAGTGTGCATAGGTTAAGCTCATAGCCAATGGAGTATAGTTTACTATAAATATCATTTAGCTCGTGATTGCTGCAATGCCGTTTACAACAACCGTAACAACGGTTAAAGCAGTATAATTACGCTTACTACAAATTGGGTTACGTTTACTATCACTAATGATATGGTTACAGTAAATTAAATTTCATCTACTGTAAACTGTGTTATATCAGCTGTAAGCGGAATGATGGAAATAGTAAATTATAAGTTAGTTGCTTTGAATAAATGCTTACTTTATTTCCATTACTATTTACCAGTTGCAAATTAATATCTGCCACCGGTAAACAATAACCTGCTTGCAACAACTGAATTAACAAAATAAATAAGCGGAAGTGAAACAATTTTGAAATCAATTTCGTTAGATGTAAATAATCATTCATCTTAATTAAATTCAATCACAAATGCCCTTGCCTATGTTCTAATAATTACACCTCCATGCCATTAAAGTGGAGTTATTATGAAATATATAAAAATAAAAGTTGGGTTTGATGCTTATGCCGATTCCGACTTTCTAACGTTTGCAAAACACGTTAGCCAAATGATGACTGGTAATACAAATTTTACCGCTCCATCGCCTACACTTACCGTAATCAATACGGCAATTACCGATTATGAAACCGCTTTGGGCAAAGCCGTAAATGGTAGCAAAACCGATACCGCTACCAAAAATCAGAAACGCTTTAACCTTACTTTGTTGCTTCAGCAATTGGGTTATTATGTACAAACCACTGCCAATAATGATTTGGCAAAAGCATTGAGCAGTGGCTTTGAAACCATTAAAGATCGTACGCCAAGTGCGGTGCCAATTCCGCCCACATCAGTAATCGTAAAACAAGGCATACACAGCGGTGAAGCCATTGTAGATTGCAACCGTGAACCATCAGCCGTTACGTATTTATGTCGTTATACTTTAAATATTGCAACGCCAGTATGGGTAAGTTTGCCACCGCAAACAGGGCATAAGTTTACCATTACAGGCATAGCCAAAGGCAAAGATGTATGGGCTTGTATAGCTGCTTTAAACAGCGCAGGCACTAGCGATTGGAGCGATATTGCATCGGCTACAATTATTTAAAAAATTGATTTTTTAAATAAAGCTAAAAGCGAATATCTATTGAAGGTGTTCGCTTTTTTGTTTTCAGAAAAATACGAGTTTTTATGTATAGATTTACGTTACTTTATGTAGTACACTTGCATACTTAAATGGTACAAAATGAAAAAATTACTTTTTACCAATTCAATTAGCTTGTTTTCAAAACAAGTTGTATCATGTTTGTTGTTGTGTTGCTTAATGGTGGCTACTTATAATGCAAAGGCCGAAATAAAACATACATCGGTTTATCTGGCACAAGTATGCTATGCTCAATGCCTTGCTACATACTTGCGCAAGCAGGGTAAATTAGCCAACGGATTTTATACCTGCATTGCTAAAACCAAAGACGGAAAAACTTATTTTGGCAAATTAATTAAGCAATAACAATTACTAATGGCAGCTACTTATGTTGTAGCTGCTATTTAATTTTTTTACAAATGAAAAAAATAATCATTTATTTATCACTG
>JBEANU010000331.1:0-3434 GCA_041165265.1 Bacteroidota bacterium
TTTTAAATTATTGTATAATTTCATTCGCAAATTATAATGTGTATAGTTAAATTATATTTTAACAAATGTTTGTTACCAATCAAATTAAAACATTTAAAACATAAAAAAACTAACCATTACTTTTAGGATGTTAAAAACTGTGCTTTTACATTTTTCAATTCATTAAATTTAATTCATGAAAGTTACCACCCGATTGGCCTTAATTATTTCAGCATTGCTATTGGTTTTTGTAGCTGGTACAATAATTTTTCAACAAAGTATTAATAGCAGTAGTGCTAAAATTGTAGCCAACAAAAAAGCTGAATCAAAATTTGAGTTAGATAGATTATTAATGTTGCATAACACTTTTATAAAATCGTTTGTGCAGGATAATTCAAAAAGAGATGAAATAGTAAATTTGATTACTAATCCAGATGATGAAACCACTCTTACCAACCTTACTGAACATGCACATCATTTAAATATTGATTTTATATTAATTTATGATGCAGATGATAATTTGGTTTACAAAAACGGAATTGAAACTGAGTACAAATTTCATCATGATATTTTAGAGAAAAATTTTTCATGGCAAATTGCTGAAAAATTTCCTCATTATTTTACAACCATAAATAAGGAAGTAGTTGAAATTTTTGCAGCACCATTAAATAACAATGATAATACTGAAGGATATTTATTAGCAGGCAAAATATTTAATGCAAAAAATTGCAATAATTTAGCTGCATTAATTAGCAATACAACAATTGTGATTAGTGGCGATACGCTAATGAAAAGCCTTTCAAAAGAGGATGCTGAGCTTACCATTTTCAAAAAATTAATGGATGAAAACAATAATGAAGTAGCTTTTTTACAAATAACAGGGCATGTGCCTGATTACGCTAATTTTTCAGTATATCTTAAAAAATATAATGTATTTTTTGTAGCCTTTGCATTAGTAATACTCAGTTTGCTTTTATATTTTATTTCAAAATATATTAATTCGCCATTGAATAAAATATTTAAAACAATGGAGCAAAATAATGAAACATCCATTGCAAAATTAAAAGATAGAAAAGATGAATTTGGGCAATTGGCTCGGTTAATCAGTTTATCATTTATGCAAAAAAAACGACTGGTTGAAGAGTTGGATGAACGCAAAAAAGTTGAAATTAATTTGCGTAGAGCCATTGATGATGTAGCACAACATGAAATGGAAAAGAGCCGTGCACAACGCAGCGATGAAGTAAAAACTGAATTTATCAATAATATCAGCCATGAATTACGTACACCAATGAATGCTGTGGTTTCCATCAGCACTATGCTTTCGCAGGAAAAATTAGATGATAAACAATCCAACTTAGTAAAAGTATTAAATTTTTCAGCACGGCAGCTTACCTCATTAGTATCCGATATTTTAGATTTTAGCAAAATTGAAAACGGAACTTTAGAGTTAGATGAAGAGCCCTTCAATTTATTTGCACTTTGTACTGAAATGATGCAGATGTTGGCTTTCAGGGCTCAAGAAAAACACTTACAATTATTTTATACTGAAGATATAACACTTACCCGTAACGTAATTGGCGATCCGCATAGGTTAAATCAGGTGCTTATTAATTTATTAGGCAACGCCATAAAATTTACTGAAAAGGGTAGTGTAAATTTTAATTTTAAAGTATTAAAAACTGAAAACAATATTGCTGAAATTAAATTTGAAATTATTGATACTGGCATTGGTATATCACGTGAAGATTTAGAAAAAATATTTGAAAGATTTAATCAAGCAAATTCAGAAATACATGGTAAATATGGCGGAACCGGATTAGGCCTAACATTAAGTACCAAATTAGTGGAAATGATGGGCGGCAGATTAGAAGTAAAAACCGAAGTAGATAAAGGATCCAATTTTTATTTCACCTTACAACTACCTTTATCAAATGCATTAGATTCATCTGAAGAAAACAGACTAAAAACTGCCAGCGGAACGTTAGAAGGTTTGAAAATATTGGTGGCTGAAGATCATGAAATAAATGCTTTTGTACTAAAACAATTTTTTAAACAATGGAAGGTAGATGCCGTATATGCCGAAAACGGCAAACTTGCCTTAGAATGTTTAGAAAAAGAAAAGTTTGATTTAATATTAATGGATTTGCAAATGCCAATAATGGATGGTTTTGAAGCCGTACAACACATCCGTAACCGACCTGATGGCAAATATAAAAAGCTACCTATTGTAGCATTAACAGCTAATGCAGCCAAAGAAACTAGAGATCATGTATTAAAAAATGGATTTGATTTATTCATTTCAAAACCATTTGATCCTACCAATTTGCATCAAGTATTATTTAATGTAAAGCGCTATACTATTGATATCAGACCGGATATCAATAAAGATTAATGTATCTTGAAAACTGATTATAAAAAAAACTGCTTTAGATAAATTTTACCTAAAGCAGTTTTTTGTTTGATGATTATTTAATGCCAATAATCTAAAAACGCCCAAAATTTTCTGGTTTCTAAATAGGCTAAATTTTTTTGATGATCAAAAGCTTCACGTTCAAAACAAATATTTAAGTAAGCCTCTTCATGATTTTTATAATGCCATAAATTCACAAAGTATTCAGTAAAATAAATTATATAAAAAGGGATGATGAGCATTTCAAGTTGTTGCCTAAAATGTATTCGCTCATGATTTACAAAAATTTTATCAAACACTAAATTTTTATTCTTTAAAAACAAAAAAGGATACATTGCCATACCATGATATACCATAAATTTGAATTGAACTGGAATAATAAATCGCATAGAAAAATATTTTAAAATGTTGTATTAAAATAGTTGACTTACAAAATCAAATATGGTTTAATCAACCAATAAAAAATTTATGAAAATAATTTTATACCAATCTAATTTACAATTTGAGTACCCTTTCACAATTGCCAAAGGAACCAAAACGCATCAACCATCATTAATTATTTGTATTCAACAGAATGGCATACAAGCATTTGGTGAAGCTCCATCTATTAAGTATTACAATATTTCAATTGAACAAATGGTTATAGATATTAAACTAGCAACAGCTAATTTTAATATTGCTAATTTTGAAAATGCGGCTGATTGCTGGGCGTATTTCAACAAAATTATTGAACATAATAATTTTGCATTATGTGCTTTAGATATGGCAATGCACGATTGGTTTTGTAAAAAAAATAAAATCAAATTATTTGAATCGTTTGGTATTGAATGGAAAAATATTCCTGCCACAGATTATACTTTAGGGTTTGATAGTATAGATGTTTTAGAGCAAAAAATAAAACACCATCCAATGCCCATTTACAAAATAAAATTAGGTTTGGGTAATGAAGAAAAAGTATTGCAAAAAATAACAGCATTAACTGCTTCAAAAATCAGAATTGATTTTAATGAAGGATTAACTGCTGATAGATTTATTGAATTGT
>JBEANU010000332.1:0-7786 GCA_041165265.1 Bacteroidota bacterium
ATAAAAAAAAAAAAAAAAAAAAAAAAATGTGTGGGACTTGAAGAAGAGAAAAAAAAAATAAAAATAAATTTTAAAAAAAAAAAAAAAAAAAATGTAAAAAAAATTATAAAAAAAAATAAAAAAATAAAAAAAAAAATAAAACAAAAAAATTTACAAACAAAAAACACCCAAACAAAAAAATTTATAAAAAAAAAATAAAAATTATTTTATGGAATAGTTTTTTTTCAAGCGGAAATAAACTGCTGATGGCAAATGGCAAAATTAAAAATGGCAACTTTATACGAACCCGTTCAGCCCAAAACCCTACATCGGTGGATTGAAAATAACTGAGCATTGAGATAACAAAAATGGCGGTAAATAGTAAGGCTAATTTATCCTTCATAAATTGCTTAATATGTGCCACAATGTTAGGATGCAGCACGGCATTAGCAATTAAACCAATCATACTAACCGTGATTAAAAAACGGCTGCAAAAAATGCTGATTAATAAAGTAGCACAACACCAAAATGTAAATAATTTACGATTGGATATTGAACTAAAAAAATCAAAAAATTTATTCATTAAACTGTAAATAAAATTAATGCGGTTACATTTTTTTAGAATCTTAAATGTTTAACGGTGTAACCATTGTTTATCAATTGTTTTAACGAACCTATTCCTATTTTCACATGCATATCAGCATAATTAACGGTTACAGCATTATCACTTGCCTCGGTTTTTACACCATCAGGTGTCATAGGTTGGTCACTAATTAGCAATAACGCACCACTTGGTATTTTATTAGCAAATGCTACTGTAAAAATAGTAGCCGTTTCCATATCAATAGCTCGGCATCTAATATCAGTAAGGTATTGTTTAAATTTTTCATCCCACTCCCAAACCCTACGATTGGTGGTGTACACAGTACCTGTCCAATAATCTAATTCATGATCACGTACTGTAGTTGATATTGCTTTTTGTAAAGCAAATGAGGGTAAAGCAGGCACTTCAGGGGGTAAATAATCGTTGCTTGTTCCTTCGCCTCGGATGGCAGCAATAGGTAAAATTAAGCCGCCAATGCCTGGGCCTTTTCGTAACCCACCACATTTACCTAAAAACATAACAGCCTTAGGTTTTACAGCACTTATTAAATCAATAATGGTAGCCGCATTGGCGCTGCCCATTCCAAAGTTAATCATGGTAATACCCTCGGCAGTGGCAGCCTGCATGGCTTTGCCTTTACCATGAATTATTGCCCCAGTCATTTCAGCAAAAATTTCAATATAATTGCTAAAATTAGTGAGCAAAATATATTGGCTAAATTCTTCTAAAGGCATGCCTGTATATCGTGGTAACCAGTTGTTTACAATTTCTTCTTTCGTTTTCATAGGCTGATATTTATTTGGTAAATTTAAAATTTTATCATTCATCTTTATATAAATTAACGAAAGAAAATAGTAGGCATTTAAAATATTTCAATGATTTTGGCTTCAATAAAAAAACTATTTTTGCAGCCATGAATCAAGTAAGTATACCAAAAGGCACCCGAGATTTTTCACCTGAAACGGTTCGAAAAAGAAATTATATCATCAATATTATTCGTACAACATTTCAGCTATATGGCTTTGAACCTATTGAAACACCTGCCATGGAAAATATTGAAACCTTAACCGGAAAATACGGTGACGAAGGTGATAAGCTGATGTTTAGGATTTTGAATAATGGTGAAATTTTTGAAAAATCTCAAGCATCATCCACCAACAAAGATTTAATAAATGCAATTTCTGAAAAAGCATTACGCTATGATTTAACCATTCCGTTTGCACGATATGTAGCCATGAACCGAAGCACACTTTCTTTTCCTTTTAAGCGCTATCAAATACAACCTGTGTGGAGAGCTGATAGACCACAGAAAGGACGCTTTCGTGAATTTTATCAATGTGATGCTGATGTGGTAGGCAGCAATAGTTTGTTGAATGAAGTGGAGCTATTAAACATTTATACTGATGTTTTTAAAAAGTTAGGCGTTGAGGTGGAATTAAGAATTAATAACAGAAAAATTTTAGCCGGATTAGCGGATTGGATAGGTGTTTCAGAACGATTAACCGATTTAACTATTAGCATTGATAAGTTAGATAAAATTGGATTAGAGGGCGTAAAAACAGAATTAGCGAAAAATAATTTTTCAGAAAATCAAATTCAAAAAATTGAAGCCTTTTTAAAAATTGAAGGAACAACCGCTGAAAAAATCAATCAGCTAAAATCAATTTTTACATCTGTTGAAATTGCACAAAAAGGAATTGCAGAATTAGAAGAAGTACTTCAAAAATTTCACCTCTCACATCCCACTTCTCCTATCTCAATTGATACCACTTTAGCCCGTGGTTTAAATTATTATACCGGAATTATTATTGAAGTAAAAGCTAAAAATGTACAAATGGGAAGCATTGGCGGCGGCGGACGGTATGATGATTTAACGGGCATTTTTGGTTTTCCGAATATGAGTGGCGTAGGCATTTCATTTGGGTTAGATAGAATTTATGAAGTGATGGATGAATTAAAATTATTTCCTACTGAAATGAAAAATGCTACTCAAGTTTTGTTCATCAACTTTGGCGCTGAGGCTGAAAATTCTTCTTATTTACTCTTACAAAAACTTCGAAAACAAAACATTGCTGCTGAAATTTACCCATCTCCTGAAAAAATAAAAAAACAAATGGAGTATGCCAATAAAAAACAAATTCCGTTTGTAGTTTTAATTGGAGAAGAAGAAATTAAAACTGGCAAATTTGCAGTAAAAAATATGCAAAGTGGCACCCAACAATTTTGCACTGAAACCGAACTACTAAATATGGCTTTTTAGAAATTTGTTTTCTTGTCAGCCTAACCTCTTCTTTGTCATACTTCTAAAGCTAAATTCTGACAAAATGAATTAAAATACCTATCTATTGAAAAAAATGGGCGGTGGCATTATGATTGACTATATCGCAACGCTTGAAAAAAGTTATTGAGTTATTCGTTATTAAGTTATTTAGGAAAAAGAAAAAACCACTATTACACGAAGAACACAAAGATTCACTTAGTGTATTTACTAATGACCATTGTCAAATGACTAATGACCTTTCAAAGCAAATTTTCAAATACTAAAAAACATTTTAAAAATGGGAAAAATTATCGGAATCGATTTAGGAACAACCAACAGCTGTGTATCCGTAATGGAAGGCAACGAACCTGTTGTAATTGCAAATGACGAAGGCAGACGTACAACGCCTTCTATCATTGGCTTTTTGGCGAATGGCGAACGTAAAGTAGGCGACCCTGCAAAACGTCAGGCTATTACTAATCCAACAAACACAGTAGCATCAGTAAAACGCTTTATGGGTGCACGTTTCAGCGAATCAAAAGGGGAAGCTGCAAAAATGCCTTATAAATTAGTAAGTGGTGATAACGATGCTTGCCGTGTTGAAATTGGCGACAGAAAATATTCACCTCAAGAAATTTCAGCTATCGTTTTGCAAAAAATGAAAAAAACTGCTGAAGATTATTTAGGAACAACAGTAACAGAAGCGGTTATTACCGTGCCTGCTTACTTTAATGATAGTCAACGTCAGGCTACTAAAGAAGCTGGTGAAATTGCTGGTTTGAAAGTAATGCGTATCATCAACGAGCCTACTGCTGCGGCTTTGGCTTATGGCTTAGATAAAGCACATAAGGATATGAAAGTGGCTGTGTTCGACTTAGGTGGTGGTACATTTGATATTTCAGTATTGGATTTGGGCGATGGTGTGTTTGAAGTAAAATCAACTAATGGTGATACACACTTAGGTGGTGATGACTTCGATCAAAAAATCATTACTTGGTTGGCTGATGAATTTCAAGCTGAAGAAAGAATGGATTTAAGAAAAGACCCAATGGCTTTGCAACGCTTGAAAGAAGCTGCTGAAAAAGCTAAAGTTGAATTATCATCTTCTAATGAAACTGAAATCAACTTGCCTTATATCACAGCTGTTGACGGTGTGCCTAAGCATTTGGTGAAAAAATTAAGCCGTGCAAAATTTGAACAATTGTGCGATGATTTATTTACACGAATGATGAAACCATGCGAACAAGCATTAAAAGATGCAGGTTACAGCGTTTCACAAATTGACGAAATTTTATTGGTAGGTGGTTCAACTCGTATCCCGAAAGTGGTGGATATGGTTGAGAAATTCTTCGGCAAAAAACCATCAAAAGGTGTAAACCCTGATGAAGTAGTTGCTGTGGGTGCTGCCATTCAAGGTGGTGTATTAACTGGTGATGTAAAAGATGTATTATTGTTAGATGTTACACCATTATCAGTTGGTATTGAAACAATGGGCGGTGTGATGACAAGAATTATTGAAGCTAACACAACTATTCCAACTAAAAAATCTCAAGTGTTCAGCACTGCTGCTGATAGTCAGCCTTCGGTTGAAATTCATGTATTACAAGGCGAACGTTCAATGGCAAAAGATAACCGTACATTAGGTCGTTTTCACTTAGATGGAATTCCGCCTGCACCAAGAGGCGTACCTCAAATTGAAGTAAGTTTTGATATTGATGCCAACGGTATCATGAGCATCAGCGCTTTGGATAAAGGCACTAACAAAATGCAATCAATTCGTATTGAATCTTCAACAGGATTAAGCAAAGAAGAAGTAGAACAAATGAAAGCTGAAGCTAAAGCCAACGAAGAAGCGGACAGAAAAGAAAAAGAAAGAGTTGAAAAATTAAACGAAGCGGATAGCAATATTTTCCAAACTGAAAAACAGTTGAAAGAATATGGCGAAAAATTAAGTGCTGATAAAAAAGCGGCTATTGAAGCAGCTTTAGAAGGATTAAAAACTGCACACACAGCACAAGACATTGCTGCTATCGAAACTAATTTGAAAACTTTGAACGATGCTTGGATGGCTGCTTCAGAAGAATTATACAAAGCGATGAACGACCAACAAGCGGCTGGTGCACAACCAAATGCTGAAGGCAATCCATCGGCTGAAAACAAAAGCGACAATGTAGAAGATGTAGCTTTTGAAGAAGTGAAAGATGAGAAGAAGTAAGAGTTATTAGGTTATTGAGTTACTAAGTTATTGAGGAGGAAGTTGTATTCCCTTAATAACCCAATAACTAATCACTTAATAACTAAAGACAAGGTTTATAGAGTGTTTTTTAGGTACAAAAGGCGGTTCGGATTTTTTCGAGCCGCTTTTTGTTTTTGATAAATGAAAAAGTAAATCTAATTTTGAAAAAAAATAGAATTATGCAATTAACTATCGATGTAAAAGATAATAAAGCTGAATTTGTAAAAGAGTTGCTTTCTAATTTCAAATTTATAAAAGTGAAATCGGCAAAAAAAACAGCAAAAGAAGAATTTTTAGAAGAGCTGGAAGATGCTGTACACAATTTGAATTTAGTGAAAGTTGGAAAGAAAAAATCTCGTTCATTAAAATCAGTTTTGAATGAGCTATAATATTGAAACCATTGAGCCATTTGATAAACAACTTAAGAAGTTGTCGAAAAAATATAACTCTATAAAACAAGATATTATTTGGCTTGCGGAACAATTAGAAGCAAATCCTTTAACCGGAACACCGATTGGTAAAGGTTGTTACAAAATACGAATGAGTATTACATCCAAAGGCAAAGGAAAATCAGGTGGGGCAAGAGTGATTACCTATGTGCAAGTAATTAACGAAATGGTTTATTTACTTTCCATTTATGACAAATCAGAAATTGAAAATTTGACGGATGCTGAAATTTTAAATCTGCTGAAATTGATTGAATAAAATATTTACAAAAGGCGGTTCGGAATTTTTCAAGCCGCTTTTTGTTTTTTGCCTTCTCTGCATTTTCCATTGCGCCCTTTGCAGCAGGAAGAATTTTACTTCAATTTTTTCTTTTTAGGATGTTGCCTTGTATCAAAAAACACAAGCAATTCTACACGATAATTTTTAGTATCAATTTGGTAAATCAGTAAATTGTGTTTGGTTATCAAAACCTCATGAATATTAGCTTTCAAAGATTTTCGGAAAGCATAAGGATTAATTTTTAGAATAGAAATAATATCCTCCGTTCTTGTAATAAAAGTTGCAATTTCTTTTTTTGTCCAACGATTTTCTAAATAGTCAATCACATGGCCAAATGTTTCAGAGGCCAATGGCGCCCAAACTATTTTGTAAGCCATTTTTTATATTTTTTCATCACCATTTCATGAGCAATTACTTCACCTTTTGCAGCTTGTTGTTGTGCTTTTTTTACCATTGATTTTTGTTCGTCAGAAAGTTCGTCCCACAAATCAACTTCTTCTACATGACTTACCCATTCATGCAATTGATGAATCAAGGTTTTATTATTGCTTGATAAAATGCGTTGAGCTAAGTCAATTTTTTGTGATTGTAAATTCATGGCTACAAAATTAATAGTTCAAAGATAAAATAATTTTAGGTACAAAAGGCGGTTCGGATTTTCTGAGCCGATTTTTGTTTCATTCGCTGCTATTCAGCCATTCCATTGGGTTTTGATAATGGCATAGCAAGGCAAGAACAATTATTTTGTTTTCGATTTCATCAATTTCGAAAAGCAAACCATATGGAAATTGTTTAAGTGTAGCCACTCTACAATTTTTAAATCGTAATTGAAAAGCAAAAGGAACTTGCTGAATGAAATGAATTTTTTCTTCCAATCTTTCTAAAAATGTTTCGCCCAAATTTTGTTGTCGAAATTCATAATAATCATACGCCATTTGGATATCCGTTTTTAACCTTGGCTGAAAAACAAGTTGATAGGTTTTCATTTCCGTTTAATAGCAGATTTTACTTGTTCCCACGAAAGAACATTGGAGGGATTTTGTTCGTACTCTTTCAAACGTTCATCAATAATGGTTTTCTGCCACTCGGGTATTTCAACATCCATTTTCGCAGTTGATAAATCAGGATGTTGGGCAACAAACTCTTCCCATTCGTTCATTGGAATAAACATACCAGGATTGCCGCTTTGGTCGTGAATTACTTTGTAGGTCATACGTTGCAAAATTTATTATTCAAAGGTAAACTATTTTTTTGTTCAGTATTCATTTCGGAATTTTTCAAACCGATTTTTGTTTTTCTAAATTACTAATGAAATAAAGACCATTTAACAACAAGTGAGACGATTGCCATTGTTGCTACGCTAAGTAAAATAGTTTTCCAAAATGTTTTTTGTTGAGTTTTCCATTCATCAAAAAATGATAGTATAACTGTAATTAAAAAAACAGCGCTGATTAAAAATCCAATAAATTCGGCTATCAAATTTATCATGGTTGTTTTGAATTAATGCTTTTAAAACTATCCGCAAATTTTTCGGTTTTCAATACGTTACGCATTTTTGTTTTATCAAAGAAAATAAAAATATCCAGATAATTCAAGATGACTTTGTTTGTACTTTTATCCCATGCAAAATCTTACCATTCGCCAAGCTACACCTAATGATGTTGAATTAATTTCAACATTGGGCAGCAAAACATTTTATGATACTTTCAGTGGCACTTGCACTATTGCTGATATGAATTTTGTGTTGGATAAATTCTTCAACAAAAATCAAGTTGCACAAGAATTGAAGGATGAAAAAGATAATTTCTTCATTGCTTTTGATGAGCAAAATCAAGCCTTGGGTTATTACAGAATTAAATTGCAACACGATCATCCATTTGATGCTTTAAACAATTTTAACTCAATAGAATTAAAAAGATTGTATTGCATTAATGAAGCAAAAGGCAAAGGCGTAGCCAAGGCATTGATGAATCATGCTTTT
>JBEANU010000333.1:0-4013 GCA_041165265.1 Bacteroidota bacterium
TGCTTCAAAAAAATATTCAAATGATTTTGTGCCTACAAAAAATGATTATAGTTTTTTAGATACTACATTGAGTAATGTGTTCAATAGTTTTTATCAAACACATTCATTTGGTGCTGGTTATAATCTGAAATATAAAAAAATGAATTTGACCGCCGGCGCATATTTTCAAAATGCTGAACTGAAAAACAAACAAACATTTCCGGCTGATTATAATTTGAGAAAAGAATTTAATTCGGTATTGCCAAATGTGATGATGATGTATAAAATTTCAAATGAAAAAATGCTTCGTGTTTTCTATCGAACAAGCAATACATCGCCTTCTATTGACCAATTGCAGCAAGTTTATAATGTGAGTAATCCGTTGCAAATTTCAACAGGAAACACCGATTTAAAACAAGATTATTCACACAATTTAGTAATGCGATTTGCTGACATGAATGCTAAAACAAACACTTCATTTTTTGCAATGATTGGTGGCACATTTACTCAAAATTATATTGGCAATAGCACTTTAATTGCTAACAGAAATACAGTTTTAGATAATCATGTTTTGCTAGCTCAGGGCGGTTCATTAACAAAGCCTGTTAACTTAAATGGCTATTATAATTTGCGTACTTTTTTAGTTTATGGTCATCCTATTAAAAAAATAAAATCAAATTATAACTTGAATTTTTCTGCTAATTATACCCAAACACCAAGCTTGATTAACAACGCATTGAATTATTCAACTACGCCATCAGTAGCCGCAGGATTGGGTTTGAGCAGTAGCACTAATCCAAAATTTGATTATAATTTATCTACTAATTCATCTTACAATGTTTCAAAAAATACATTGCAAGCTAATTTGAATCAAACTTATCTAAGTCAAACTTCACGATTGAAAATTAATGTGATGCCTTATAAAGGATTAGTAATTTCAACAGATGTAACGCATCAATACTACAACGGATTATCAAGTTCGTTTAATCAAAATTATGTGTTATGGAATGCAGGGTTGGGTTATAAGTTTATGAAAAAACAAGCGGCTGATTTACGAATTGTAGCATTTGATTTATTGAATCAAAATACATCAATTTCACGAAGCATTACTGAAACCTACATTGAAGATACCAAAACAAAAGTATTGCGCCGTTACTTCATGTTGGTGTTCACTTATACCTTTAAAAATTTCGGAGGAAAAACTCCTGGGCAA
Source organism: Bacteroidota bacterium (assembly GCA_041165265.1). Taxonomy (GTDB): domain Bacteria; phylum Bacteroidota; class Bacteroidia; order Chitinophagales; family CAIODY01; genus CAIODY01. The sequence continues at coordinate 1,193 of JBEANU010000333.1, forward strand.
GATGAAATGAAAAATCATTGGATGATGCCTCCACCAGGCGGAATGCCTCCTCCAGGAGGTAGATTTTAGGAATTGCTTTTTATTTAATATTGAAAATTATTTAGAGACCTTGTTTTAATTAAAGTCGATTTGGTAAATGGATATTCAATATTTAAAATGATTTCATGAACAACTTTTGTTTTGAGATAATACAGCTTATCAAACAATCACTTCAACAATCGCTTATACATGGCAATTGTATTTTGAATTCCAAAATACAAAGCATCTGATATGATAGCATGACCAATTGAAACTTCATGCAATGGGTTTACATGTTGCTTAAAGTATTCAAGATTTTCTAAACTTAAATCATGCCCAGCATTTACTCCTAAGCCTAGTTCAGCAGCTTTTGCAGCACAATCAGCGTAAGGTTTTATTAATTCTGATTTATTATTAGTTGCTGAAAAATGATGTGCAAAATCGCCTGTATAAATTTCTATTCTGTCAGCCCCTACTTTTTGCGCAGCTTCAACTTGTTTTATATCAGGATTAATAAAAACAGATATTCGAGTACCCGTTTGTTTTAATCGATTTATTAATTGCGTTAAATAATCAAAATGGGTTATAATATCCCAGCCTTCGCTACTGGTAATTACATGGTCGGCATCGGGCACTAAGGTAGTTTGCTGCGGTTTTACAGCTTCTACTAATTGAATAAATTTTTCGTTGGGGTTGCCTTCAATATTTAATTCAGTAGTAACTACTTTTTTTAATTCATACACATCTGCAAAACGAATATGACGTTCATCGGGTCTTGGATGAACAGTAATTCCTTCGGCACCATACATTTCGCAATCTTTAGCAAACTGAATTACATTAGGCAAATTGCCACCTCTTGCATTGCGCAGCGTAGCTACTTTATTAATATTTACTGAAAGTTTTGTTGGCATTATATTATTTTAAAAGCGGTTCAAATTTATTTATTTTAATATTTCTCCTGAGGCTTGACATGTTAGTAATTTTTAGCATCTATTGTAGCGGATTTATTCATAGCAACGAACTTTGATTACCGTAAATATTCTTGCAAATGGCATTGGCTGTCTTCATTTTTGTCTTTGTCTGTCTTGAATAAATTTGCTTTTATGCGTTAAATATCAATTAATTAAGTTATTTAAATCAATACTGTCTTATCTTAAACGCTGTCTAAAATACGTCTAAATACGTCTAACTCTTTATCCAATTTTTACCGTTTAGACGTATTTTATTTTCTTTTCTAAGTCCCTGTAAAATATTTTTAACCTTATCTTTTTTTTGAGTTTCAGAAAGGATATCAGAAAGTTTAGGAATAATCAATTGTTCAAAATCTCTGCGATTGCCTTCTGAAAATTTATCTAAAAACGACAAAATCATTTTTTTGTAAAACTCATCGTCAAATGCTTTATTTTTAATGTAAGAAGCTTTGTCGTCAGTAATGGCTGCAACCGAAGCAGCTATATAATAATTGGGTTTGCGTCCTTCAATTATTTTTTCTTTTTTTAATGAAGTTGCAGCAATATCAGTTATAGCTAATTTTTTCTGAACTCTATCTAGCAAAACTACTTGAGATAAAGTTAAGTCCTTACGTTCGATAAGAATTTTAGAATAATTTTCATCAATTGCATGACCATAAATTTGTAAAACTACTTTTTGAGGTTCAGATAATAAATAGTCGGGCAAAGGGAAAAATCGGTTTCGTTGTGCTAAATACATGGTATGAATTCCATAGCCTAATCGGTCAATCATTCCTAAATTTACCATTGCATTTGCAAGCCAATAATTACGGTATCTCTCAGGTGTTTTTTCTCCATCCGAATATTCATCAGGGTTTCCCTCAAAAAAGCTACCAGCATTTGAAAAAATCAATTTATCAATTTTTTCAGTTACTAATATTCGGCTATGTAACGAATAATCTTGGTGGGCAATGCAATTGTGCATTGCCTCCAAAATAGAACGTGTATCGTATTTATTTACTGTAGTTGAAAGCAATTCATTATCAGGGAAAAACTTATACTTTATATTTCTAATATTCTGTAATACTTTGGTAGTATTTAATAATAAAGGGGGTCCAAAATGTTCATAAGCCTTTTCTTCAGTTTCGAGTTTCCACGTTACTTCAGCAATAGAGGGTAACAAATAATGAGAAGATTCTTCCTTACCCAAAAGAATAATAGCAGTATTTGTAATTTTACCATTAATAGTAATTTTAGCTTTATCTAAAAAGGTAGCTTCGTCCCAATTATCAATTTCACTGAAAAAAGAAGTTCTTGAACTTTTTTCTTTAAATTTTTCTCTTGCTGTTTTTAGTGCATCAATATCTAAATCATTAATGCTTGCGCTCTCAATTATCTTTGCACTCCAATCTTCTAATGAGTTATAAATAATTCTAACATAATCTGGAAAATTCCGTAGGTCAGTTTTGTTACTACCAATCCTTATAAAAGGTTTTTTTTGAAAATGCGTTGGTTCGCCTTTAGCTGAAGGAATGCGAAGAATTGTAATATTTTTCCCTTCACAAACAAACTCAAAAATTTCAAAATTAATTTTTGGATGAAGTAAGTTACGAACCCATAATTCTAAATCCTGATTCCCTTGCTTGGTATTTTTAAACGAAAAATTTGTTCCAACAATTTGATGAGTTAAATCTTGTACGCCCCAAACTATATACCCAAATGGTTTGTTAGAAATAGTTGCACCATTGCTCATTGCACTGATATATTCACCAATTTCTTCATTAGCAATACTGCCTTTGTTCAACTTAAATTCTAACCATTGTTGTTCATGTGGTTGGTTGCAAAGGTCATTG
>JBEANU010000334.1:0-2571 GCA_041165265.1 Bacteroidota bacterium
ATGAGAGATACGATCAGCCGGGGATTTGCTAACTACATCAAACAAGTAACGGAACGGCCTCTCACGTTTAAATGCCTGCGTAAAACCTACATCACCAGCTTATCACTTTACCTTGGCGGCAATGCAAAAGCAATAACAGGCCACTCGACCGATTCCGTTATTGAAGGTCATTACCTGGTAACCGAAGAACTCGTTAAGAAGGCAAAAGGCTTGTCGGTATTTGAGAATAATAGAAAGAATGAACTGGAAGACATCAGAAATAATGAATTAAAACAACAAAAAATGGAGGTTGAAAAATGAAAAAATCGCACCTTAGAATCGCACCTTACCACACCTTACTTATATATATTGTCACTTTTGCGAGCAATAATAAGAAACTAAAAACGCTTGAAAGCCTTATCTTTCAAGCGTTTGAAGCCCTTGTACCCAGAGCCGGAGTCGAACCGGCACAACCGTTAAGTTATCGGTTTTTGAGACCGACGCGTCTACCAATTCCGCCATCCGGGCATTTGGTTTCAAAGATTAATTTAGAAATCAATTATTTACAACTGATTTTCAAATAATACCATTACATTAACCTATGAACAATCTTCAAACGGGCAGCGAAAATAACATTATTTTCCTAAATAATAATCATAATATATGTCATACTCATCCGGACTTTTTTAATACCTACTTATAATTCTTACCAAATGCTTTAAAATTCCAATTTATTCATTGAAAGAAGAGAATAAAAGTCGGTATTTATTTAAAACAAAGTTGTCTTATCTTTAAAACTCATAGCGGTTTGTTTTACACGAATACTTCTTGCCTTAGGTTGTATGCGTAGGATAACATAATCAAGAGTCAAATAATAGCATAGGCAAATCCGGATTTTTTCGACGAAGTTTGAAAATGCGGTTTTACCTTTCGCTTTTACCCGGCGTATTAATTCTAATAACAGATAGGTAATGAGTGCTACAAAAATCTGCGACTTGACGGCATTGGGACTTGTGCCTATAAATGTTTTCACATTGAGGTTTTGTTTGAGAAGCTTAAAAAATGTTTCTATGTCCCAACGTCTTTTATATAATTCGGATACGGTTGCTGCCTTCCAATTAAGATTGTTGGTAATAATTTCCAGCGTCGTATTGTGATCTTCATTATAAACTACCACACGTCGAAGTGTTTCTAATTCTAAACCTATTGCGGTTGCTTTGGTACCGGTAAGTTTTATCAACTCGTCTTTTAGAATATGCTGATCTTCATGCTCTGGTAATTCCAATTCTTCAAGTACTTCATACACCGTGTTTTCTTTAATACGGGTGACAAAAACATTCTCCGCTTTTATCCGACTTTTAATTACAGAAAAATCCCAATAGCCTTTATCTTCCAGGATGATGGTTCCCTTAGAAAAAACAACGTGATCAAAACCTTTACTATCGTGCACTTGGGCTTCACTGATGCAAACCAAGTTGGGTAGCATCATCGCTTCATCCCATTGTGTATGGATTTTGATCCCTCCTTTAGCTGTCCGAAACTTTGCCCAATCAAATAAGCTCAAGCATAGACTGATTGTACTGCTATCTCGTATGATGATCGTTTCATTTTCAACCTCTTCAATCACCTTTTGATTCGCATATTTACTAAGACTATTTCCATAATATTTCAAAAGCTCATTATATAAGATCTCAAATACTTGCCAGGTGCGGTTTTTATTACCGTCGCTCATTGTGCTCTTTGCTGGGCTTTGTTGCAAGCCAAGGTCTTTTATAAATGTTTCGGATACCCCAATCCCAACCGAAATATCCTCTAAAGTGCTGCATTTACAAAGCTGTCCGAACAATAGAGCTACCAATTGGTCGTAGGTCTTGTATTTATGACAATACTTATCACTTTGGTACCTGAAAATTGATTTATTTAAAAGATGACGGGGGATTAAATCAATTATCTGGCGGATAACTGGTTTATTATTATTTTTGTTCCTGCGGAAGAGACTCATGCTTTTTGAGATTAGACACCCCAAAGGTTGAGAAACTTTTCCGCATTTTTATTTTTTAGACTTTCGGATAGTTATGTAATAAAATAATCATTTTATGCAATTAACAGGATTCGTGAAGCGGATATTCATGTGTGTTGCAATTTTTTATAAAAAATTATTTTAGTATCTCTTTCTGTTCTGTCGCATCTGTTTTTAATGCTTGGCTTAGGCAAAAAGAGTCGACTTGTTAAAAGGCCATTGTTTTCCAAAGTCTGTGATTCTACAAGCCATAGATATGGTTCTGTCGCGTCTGTCATCAATACTTATCTTAGCCAAAAACAATCTAACTATTCAAAAGTCATTGCTTTACTAAAGCGCTCATTCTTCAAGCTTTATATTTAAGTTACGATTTGGTTTATGCAATCGTGATATTGAAGAGTTGCTAACTATTAGAGGTGTGAAGGTGGAAGACCACAGAAACAAAAGAAACCTTAGCAAAGGCTTTGGCAAGAAAAGTCTAATACGCGAAAAAGCCCTGACAATCAGGGCTTTTGATTAACTACGAAGCGGTCCGGACGGGACTAATATCTATTTGATATACAATGATTTAC
>JBEANU010000335.1:0-10241 GCA_041165265.1 Bacteroidota bacterium
TGCCGCTTTTTTATCGCTTTCTTAACTTTTTCGGCAGATTTTTACACCCTCTTTTCTCAACAAATCCATTACTGATAAGACTTATAGACTTTTTGAGGGATGACTAATTAAAACACACTTATCATATTTTTATAAAAGTATAGATCGTTTTTCTTGAAAGTGATGAGTGAAGACACTCATCACGGCGAAAGGAAGTAAATTTTGGTTGAATAAAGATAAGCGATTTTAAATTAGTTTTTTTCGCTATCGCTTAGGATGAAGGTTTCGAGTTATAGCTCGACAAGCTCACTATCACCGTAATGGTGAGCTTGTTAAACCATCATTAGCAAATTATCGCATTAGCAGATTAGCTCATTACTCAAGTATCTTTTTCCCTTTCATAGCATCTGCAATGGCAATATCCATCACACGTTCAGCAAATGATCGGGTATATTGATTCAACTCATCCATGCGTTGGTGAATCAAATTTTTATCAGTTTGTTGGAACGAATTTTTTAAAACTGCTAACAAGGTTTTAGTAGTAGAAATTTCTTCAGCACTCAATAATTTTTCATTGCTCATCAAGAATTTTTCAGTAACAGCAATCATTTGTTCGGCTTCAGTTTTTGCTTCTTGCAAACCACGAGCTTGCATATCATCTTTAGCAAATTCTAAAGAATCGAGTAACATTTTTTCAACTTGTTCATCCGTTAAACCATATTGTGGTTTCACTTCAATGCTTTGCTCAACGCCACTTCGTAGCTCTTTTGCTTTCACCATTAATATGCCATCAGCGTTAATCGTGAATTGAATTTCAACTTTTGGAAAACCTGCTGGCATGCCCGGAATGCCCGACAATACAAACTCTGACAGCTTTCGATTATCTTTCACTAAATCTCTTTCGCCTTGAAAAACAGAAATTTTTATTTGCGATTGTCCATCTTTTGAAGTGGTATAAGTTCGCCCAGCACGGGTTGGAATTTTTGAATTTCGTGGAATAATTACATCCATCAAACCACCCATGGTTTCAATGCCTAATGACAACGGTGTAATATCCAACAACAAAATATCTTTTTGATTACCTGCCAACACATCGGCTTGTATGGCGGCTCCTAAGGCAACTACTTCATCAGGATTTAATGAATCATTTACAGGCAAATGAAAAAAATCACTCACTTTATTTTTTACAAAAGGCGTTCGAGTGCTACCGCCTACCATAATCACAGCCTCAATATCAGAAGTTTTTAAAGCTGCATCATTTAATGCTTTGGTACAACATTGCAATGTTTTTTCAACCAAAGGCAAAATTATTTCTTCAAATTTTTCCTTTGATAATTCAAGTTTTATTTTTTGCTGATTATTCAACATAATTTCATCAACAAACAATTTATTTGTAGTTAAATATTTTTTAGCCCTTTCTGCTGTAAGCCTTATCAATTGCTTTGTTGATGCATCAATATGAAATTTTAAATTTGAAATATCAAATTGATTTTGCCAATAATCAACAATGGCTTTATCAAAATCATCACCCCCTAAAAATGTATCGCCATTGGTACTCAACACTTCAAAAATTCCTGATTGAATATGTAAAATAGAAATATCAAAAGTACCGCCACCCAAATCATACACCGCAATTTTCTTTTCTTCATCTTTCTTCAAACCCAAGCCGTAAGCCAAACTTGCGGCGGTTGGTTCGTTCACAATTCGTAATACATCTAAGCCTGCTAATTTGCCTGCATCCTTAGTTGCCTGACGTTGTGTGTCATTAAAATAAGCAGGAACTGTAATCACACATTTGGTAACGGTTTTATTTAAAGCCGCTTCAGCAGTGGCTTTTAGTTCTTTCAAAATTAAGCTTGATAATTCAATAGGTGAATAAAACTGATTGCCAATTTTTATTTTTACCAAACTATCGGTGTTGTCATCCATCACTTCATAACTAAAAAAATTTTGAAAATCTTTTACATCTCCAAATGATTTTCCCATTAATCGCTTCACTGAAAACACTGTCCGTTCAGGGCTTTCAACTATTTTTGCTTTGGCTTCATCGCCTACTAAAATGTTTTGATTTCGGTTAGTGGGGACACTAACCGAGGCATTTCCATTGCCGTGATGAGTGTCTTCACTCATCAAAATCTTCGTGAATTCTTTATTATTGACCTCACCTTTATCCTCTCCTTCAGAGAGGATTGGTAATTCACTCAGATTTTCATCTTTTAAAAAATGAATCACCGAAGGCACCAAAGTATGCTTGCCATTTTTTGCCAAACAAACTGGCTGACGATTGCAATCATCAATATATGCCACCAAACTATTGGTAGTTCCTAAATCAATCCCTAAAATCACCTCATGGTCAGCAGGTGTATCAATCTTACCTTTTGTTACGTTTATCGAAATTTTTGCCACTTTCTTGTTTTTTGTTTTCAACTTTTATCACAAACAATAATTGATGTATAAAGTTGAAATAATTAATATTGTATTTTTTCACCAAAAGCTAAATCACCGGCGTCGCCCAAGCCTGGTACTATATATTTATTTTCATTTAGAATGGGGTCAATCGTAGCCGTCCATAAAGTGATATTGGTTAAATTATTCATCACAAAATCTACTCCATCTTGGCTTGCAATGGCACTTACAATATGTATGTGTTTGGGTTTGCCCATGGGTTCTAATTTTTTTATGGTAGCTACCATACTAGCCCCTGTGGCTAACATTGGGTCGCAAACTATTAATATTCTGTTTTCTAACGATGGGCAAGCCGTGTATTGCAAATCTATTTCAAAACTGCCGTCAGCTTGATGCTTTCGGTAGGCTGAAATGAAAGCATTATCACCCTTATCAAAATAATTTAATAACCCTTGATACATAGGCACAGCAGCCCTTAAGATGTTGGCCAACACAGGTTGTTCTTTTAATACAGGGCCATTTGCAATGGCTAACGGAGTTTGAATTGCTTCTATTTTATACTCCATAGTTTTGCTGATTTCATACGCCATTATTTCGCCTAATCGTTCTAAATTTCTCCGAAAACGCATTCTATCTTTCTGAATATTTACATCACGTAATTCAGCTACGTACTGATTAATGATGGAATTGTTAAGCGCCAAATTGTGTAGCATATATTTTTATTTTTTTTAAAATAGCAATCTGTAAATCTGCTCTAATTTTGAGCAATCAATTACTTCAATATTATATCGTTTAGTATCTAATCCTTTTTTATTATAGGTTGAAATTACTATTTTTTCAAAGCCTAATTTATCGGCTTCGGCAATGCGCTGATCTACTTTATTAACGGCTCGTATCTCACCACTTAAGCCTACTTCGCCCACAAAACAAATATTAGCTGCCAAAGGCTTATCTTCATAACTACTTAATAAGGCGCAACAAATTGCCAAATCTAAAGCAGGGTCCTCAATTTTTAATCCGCCTGCTAAATTCACAAATACATCTTTAGTTCCGAAAGTAAAGCCTCCACGTTTTTCTAACACTGCCAACAACATATTTAATCTCCGTAAATCAAAACCTGTTGCTGTACGTTGTGGTGTGCTGAAATGTGTTTGTGTAACCAATGCTTGTGTTTCAATCAGCATCGGTCGCAAACCCTCCATAGTAGCCGCAATAGCAATTCCGCTCAATTGCTCTTCACGTTGTGTAATTAAAATTTCGCTTGGATTATTTACTTGCCGCAAACCATTTGGTTGCATTTCATAAATACCCAATTCGCTGGTTGAGCCAAATCTATTTTTTAAAGTTCGTAAAATTCGGTACGTATAATGTTGATCGCCTTCAAACTGCAATACGGTATCCACCATGTGTTCCAGCACTTTTGGCCCAGCAATGCTGCCATCTTTTGTAATATGCCCAATCAAAAAAACAGGCACATTAGTTTCCTTTGCATAACGCTGCCATTCGCCAGTACACTCCCTAATTTGTGATACACTGCCAGGCGTTGATTCAATTAAATTTGAATGCAAAGTTTGAATAGAATCAATAATAATTACATCGGGCTGAATTTGTTCCAATGCTTTAAATATATGCTGGGTGCAGGTTTCAGTTAATAAAAATATTTCTTGTTTCGATGAAATTCTATCAGCTCTCATTTTTATTTGCTGCTCACTTTCTTCGCCGCTGATATATAAAACTTTTTTAGGATGAAGTTGCAAAGCCAATTGCAAAAACAAAGTTGATTTGCCAATGCCCGGTTCGCCAGCCACCAACACCAATGAACCTGGTACAATGCCGCCGCCCAACACTCTGTTCAATTCAGCATCGGGTGTACTTAATTTGAATTCTAAACTAGGTACAATAGCATTTAAAGCCACAGGTTTGGCTATGGCAGCTGATTTACGAACATCACTTTTCCATTCGTAAGGTTTTTGCTCTTTGCTGATTAATTCTTCTACAATGGTATTCCACTCACCACACGATGTACATTTGCCAACCCATTTGCTGTAATTGGTACCACAAGTTTGACAACTAAAAACTGATTTTGTTTTTGACATAATTAATTTAATCTACTTGTATCATCTTTTTCAGAAAGCTCGGTAAAAAGTTTTCTTATTAATTTGAAATTATCATACATGGCTTCTTCAAAAATAATTTCTCTTCCGTTTTTTAATTTAACTTTTAAAACATCATTCTGAGATGCGTTTATAGAGTATGTTAAAGAAGATTGTACTCTAAAAGTAGATGTATGGATATTAATTTTCTCAATTTCTGAATAAAAAACTTTTTCATATGAACTGCTTCCTTTTAAATCAAAATATTCATTATAAAATGAAACATTGTAGGACTTCAAATTAAATAAAATAAGTTTTACGAATAAAAAGATAAAAGCAGGAATGGTAATCCAATTTAAATAAATATTGATTTTGGAAAAAAAGAAAATAACTATAGAACCAAAAAACAATAGAAAAACAATTTCTATTATAGATGATATACTGTTTTCGGAAACTAATACTGGTTCTTCCATTTCCATCAAAAGTAATACTTTTTGATATAAAAAAAGCTTGTTTGATTTTACCCAAACAAGCTTTTGAATTTTATAAATTGAACACAACTTAGTATATCCTGCTATGAATTATCTGAGATTAAATTAGAACCCTGCTAGCAAAAGTTTGGAAGCCAAACTATGAAGCATTGATGGCTTGTGCCTGAATAGTATAAACCAAAGCATAAGTTCGCTACCTTTCAAATCAGCGCTGCAAACTTGCCTTTACACTCCATCTTCTTTTTATGTTTTATGCCTATTTATTGCTGATTGTTTTTGGATAGGTGATATTTTGATACACTACCAATTTTTATTATGCCACATTTGCAACACAATCAACAGCCATAGCCTATTGTATAAGTAATCAAATTTGTTAGATAAAAATTTAGCTTTCAAATCTTTTACTATTTCATAATCAACCAAGCCCGATTTTATAATGGCGCTTTCACTTAAATATTCATCTATCAAATATTTCAAATCAGATTTTAACCAATTCACTAAAGGGATTGAAAACCCCCATTTGGGTCGATCAAACATTTCTTTGGGAACAAAATCGTATAATATTTCTTTCAACAAATATTTTTGTACGCCATTATTCATTTTAAATTTTTCTGATAAATTCAAGCAATATTCTACCACTCTATAATCTAAAAAAGGGGTTCGAGTTTCCAATGAGTATTGCATACTTGCTCTATCTACCTTTACCAATAAATCATCTTTTAAATAATATTTTATATCAAACAAAGCTTGCTGTTCGGCAGCTGAAAGTTTACGAGCTGTTTTTAAATTATACTCAACCACAAAATTTGATTGATAATTTTTTTGAATTAATGTGCTCAATTCCTTTCTACTAAACAGATATTGCTCTTGCGAAAAAATATGACTATGTAGATATTTTTTATCTTCATAATTTAATAGTTCAGCTACTCGTTTATATTTTGAATTCATCAATTTCATGAGCATTGATAAAGGTTTTCGGGTAGCGCTTACTAATGGGTTATTCAATCTATTAGCCCAATTGTACATGCCATAACCCATCATTAGTTCATCACCACCGTCACCACTTAACGTCATGGTTACATGTTGTTTTGCCAATTTTGAAACCAACATGGTTGGCAATGCTGAAGAGTCGGCATAGGGTTCATCATAAGCATCTACCATTCTTGTTATCATATTCATAGCATCTTTTTCAGAGACAATAAATTGATGATGGTTGGTTTTTAAATAATCAGAAACTTGCTTTGCATAAGCACTTTCATTGTATTTGGCTTCTTTAAAACCAATTGAAAATGTTTTAATAGGAGCTGATGATGAATTTTGTTGTGCCATGGCTGTAACTAAGCTGCTATCAATACCACCGCTTAAAAATGTACCAAAAGGTACATCGCTTATCATACGCAATTTTACTGCATCTAACAATAATTTTTTCAGTTCTAATTTTGCTTCAATAAAATTATGATGCGTTGTTGGTTCAATTTTATCTTCGGCTTTCCAATAATATTTTATTCGCAATTCAGATTTATTAAATACAGCAAATGCGCCTGCCGGAAATTTTTTAATTTGCTTATAAATGCTTAATGGTTCAGCAATATAACCAATATGCAGATATTGATTTACGGCTTCTTTATCAATATCTACCTTATTATTAACGATTGAAAACTGCAACACTGCTTTCAGTTCTGAACCAAACACCAACACATTATTATGATGATAATAGTAAATAGGTTTTACGCCTAATCTATCTCGGAACAAAAATAATTCATGGGTTTGGGTATCGTAAATAGCAATGGCAAACATGCCATTTAATTGATGCACAAAATCATTTCCCCAAAAACAAAAAGCTTCTAAAATAACTTCGGTATCAGATGTTGTAGTGAATTCAATTTTGCTTCCAAATTTTTTTTGATGTTCATTTTGAAGCTGAGTGGCAATAGATTGGTAATTAAAAACTTCACCATTAAAAACCATTACATAGCGCTTACAATGGCTATACATGGGCTGATTGGCGGCTGTACTTAAATCAATTATGCTTAATCTACGATGACCTAAACCACATGTTTGTTGTTCATTCCAATACAATCCTGTTGCATCAGGCCCACGATGCGGCATTGAATTAGTTATGTTTTCCAATTCATTTTTTTCAAATGATTGATGGGTTGAAAAATATCCTGCAATGCCACACATTTTTATTGATGAATTTGTTTATTAATTATTTATTGAATTAAACACTCACTCCGTAATCTCGTAAAGCATCGTTCAATGCTGTTTTTTTATCTGTTGATTCTTTACGAGTGCCAATAATTAAGGCACACGGCACTTGATATTCGCCAGCTGGATATTTTTTGGTATAACTACCCGGAATCACAACACTTCTTTCAGGTACATATCCTTTGTATTCAATGGGTGCATTGCCTGTAACATCAATAATTTTGGTAGATGCTGTTAACACTACATTGGCTCCTAAAACGGCTTCTTTGCAAACCCTTACACCTTCCACCACAATACATCGTGAGCCTACAAAACAATTGTCTTCAATTATTACTGGTGCTGCTTGTACTGGCTCTAACACACCGCCAATGCCTACTCCACCACTTAAATGTACCTGTTTGCCAATTTGAGCACAACTGCCTACGGTAGCCCAAGTATCTACCATTGTGCCTTCATCAACATAAGCCCCAATATTTACGTATGATGGCATCATGATAACGCCTTTTGCCAAATATGCACCGTATCGTGCTACGGCATGAGGTACCACTCTAACGCCTTGTGCAGCAAAATTTTTCTTTAGTTCCATTTTATCATAAAACTCCATTTTGCCTGCATTCCAGGTTTCCATTTTCCTGATAGGAAAATACATAATCACCGCTTTTTTTATCCAATCATTTACTTGCCAACCATCTACAGTTGGCTCTGCTACACGTATTATGCCCTTATCCAACTCTTCAATAATATGTTCAATAGCATCTATTGTTTCTTTTTGTTGAAGCAATTCTCTGTTCTCCCAAGCTTGTTCAATTATTGTTTTCATTCATTGTTTATTAAGATGATAGTTAAATTAATACCCTAATATTTTCATCATACTTTCTGGCGTTTGTTCTTTGCGGAATAGTTTATCTGTAACATTTCCTTCTTCATCCATTTGTATTAAAATATGCTTTGGCGATGGCACTAAGCAATGCTTTATGCCACCATATCCGCTTAACGATTCTTGGTAAGCACCTGTATGAAAAAAGCCTATATACAAAGGTTCTTCTTTATATACTTTAGGTAAATATATTTGCGATACATGCACTTCGCTATTATAATAATCATGGCTATCGCAAGTTAATCCACCTAAGTTTACACGTTGGTATTCGTTATTCCAACCATTTACAGGCAGCATAATAAATTTTTGTCCAATGCCCCATGTATCGGGCAGTGTGGTAATAAATGATGAATCAATCATGTACCAAAGTTCATTATCATTTTGCCATTTTTGGGCTAAAACTTTATAAATAGCAGCGCCACTTTCGCCTACGGTATAGCTTCCAAATTCAGTATAAATATGTGGCTCAGGTACTTTTGCTTTTTTACAAGCATTTTTTATTTGTAAAATAATTTCGCTAATCATGTATTCGTAATCGTAACTAAAAGTTAGCGAATTACGAATAGGAAAACCACCGCCAATATTAATAGAATCAAGGCTTTCACATTCTTGTTTTAATTCGCAATATACATTTATGGCTTTGTTTAATTCGCTCCAATAATAGGCATCATCCTTAATACCAGTATTAATAAAAAAGTGCAACATCTTTAAATTAAATTTTGGATTGCCTGCAATCTTATCTAAATAAAAATGTTTAATATCTTTACTTCTAATGCCTAATCTACTGGTATAAAACTGAAACTGCGGTTCTTCTTCGGCAGCTATTCTAATACCTATATTGCAAGTTTCTTTTACTAGTTTATCATATTCTTTAAGTTCCTCTTTATTATCTAAAATTGGAGTTACATTAAAGCCTTCATTTATCATATTGCTAAGCCTACGGGTATAAGTTTTGGTTTTAAAACCATTGCTTACAATTTTGGTAGTTTTATCTAACTTTTTACGTTTGTACAAACGCTGAATAATTTCTAAATCAGAAGAAAATGATGTTTCTAAATGAATATTATTTTTTAATGCTTCTTCTAATACAAAACTAAAATGACTACTTTTTGTGCAATAACAATAATTGTATTCGCCTTTGTAGCCATGTTGCTTAAAAGCCTTGGCAAATAAGCGTTTGGCTTCTTGAATTTGTTCACTAATTTTAGGCAAATAACTTAATTTTAATGGTGTACCATATTTTTTTATCAAGTAGGATAAATCAATATCATTAAAATGCAATTTGTTTTCTTTTACTTTAAAACCTTTTTGCGGAAAGTCGTAGGTTTGGTGAATGAGGTCGCTGTAGCGGTTGTTCATTAATAGTTACTTAATAATCTTTAAAATGTGAGAAATACATGAGCCTTTTTTTCGGTATAAATGTATACAATCCTACGTTTTTTTTGATGTTAATTCTATGCAATTTTTTTCAACAGTTATAAAATCTTACATTTGTAAAAATTAAGAATAAAACTTTATGGTTAAGCCGATAAAATTAATTGAAGTTAAAAGCGAAATTGGTGCAGGCACCCGTGGTGCAAGTATGGGTGTAGATGCATTAAAAATTGCGGCACTAGATTTTAGAAGTAATTATTTTAATAAATATGGTTCTATTGAGGTACCCAATGAAAATGCATTATTGTTTGAAGCACAAGGAAGTCCGCATGCTAAAAGAATTAAAGGCATTTATTCGATGGCGGAAAAAATAAGCAATACGGTTTTGAAAACTTTAAAAAATAATGAATTTCCGATTGTATTAGCAGGTGATCATAGCAGCGGATATGCAACCATTGCCGGTATTAAAATGGCATATCCAAAATCGCATATTGGTGTAATCTGGATTGATGCTCATGCTGATTTACACTCACCTTATACCACACCAAGTGGCAATATGCACGGCATGCCTTTGGCAGCTGCATTAGCCGAAGATAATGTTGAAAAACGTGCTAATAAGCCTGATGCCGAAACAGTAGAATATTGGAATAAATTGAAAGGATTAGGAAATATTATTCCAAAAATATCGCCCAGAGATTTAGTGTTTGTTAGTTTAAGAGATTTTGAATCGCAAGAAGAATTCATCATTAAAAGCAATAAAATTAAAGTGGTTGCCACTAATGAATTGCGCCGAATGGGAACTGAAAGAGTGGG
>JBEANU010000336.1:0-4980 GCA_041165265.1 Bacteroidota bacterium
AAATAAATGTATCATCACCACTAAAATTTGGATTTGGGGTATAACTAATAGTACCATTTGTATTGATTACAATTGCTCCGTTTGAAGGATTTTGGGTAATAAAAATAGTAACAGTTTCACCTAGTATCATACTATCATTTGCTAAAATATTTATTACTGCGGATGAATCTTCCAACAAAGTTTTTGAATCAGGTTTTGCCGATAATGGTGCAACAATATTTACAATAACGGTAGCTGTGCTACATAATGATATTGGCGCTATTAACGATGAATCACAAATGGTGTAGGTAAATGAATCAACGCCATAAAAACCAGGTAATGCAATATAATTAATTTGATTGCCAACTAATGATACAAAACCAAATATTGGATTGCCTATTGAGCTGATTAAAAATGGATTATTGTTAGGGTCAGAATCGTTAGCTAATACTGAAATATTAATTGCCCCATTGATTAAAACTGTTGCCGTATCATTTATTGCAATTGGTGCAATATTACCACCCATAACGGTTACATAAACTTTTGTGGTAGCGCATAAAATTCCGTTGATATCACAAATAGTATAAGTAAATGAATCTAATCCTACAAATGTAGTTGATGGTGTGTAGGTAATTGTGCCATTTGCATTTACAATTGTAGTTCCGTTAGTGCCTGATGATGCTGATGAAATACTAAACGCTAAACCATCTACATCACTATCATTATTTAATACTGAAATAATTACAGCCGCACCAACTCCTGTTGTATCATAATCAGGCAATGCTGTTGGACCATCTGAAACTGAAATAATATTTATTTTCCAGGTAGCAGGCACACAATCAGTATTACAATTTGTATTACATATTTGATAGTTAATACTATCAATTCCATAATAATTTTGTGTAGGTGTGTAGGTGTATATTCCACTACCATTATTGGTTAATGAACCATGCAAAGGTTGATTAATGATTGATAAAGTAAGTATATCATTTTCAGGATCGGTAGCACCATTAAACATATTTTGATTTGCAATAACTTGGTCTTCGTTAGTATTAACAGTAAAGCCCGAAGCTATTGGCAATTGATTGCTATGAACATTAAAAGTATCAGATGCTGAGCAAGTATTTGAATCAGCAACAACAACAATATAAGATTCATCAGCATTTAATGGCGATACTAAAATTGAACCTACTGTATTACTAAAACTTGCACCTTGGTTAAACCATGTCATGGAAACAACATTACCAAAACCTGTAGGATTTAATAATACACTTACATTGTTGCACACCGTATCATTAGCTGCTGATAAAATAATATTAGGCAACCCAAAAGTTCTGAATTGAACTGTATCATTAGCCGTGCAACCTAATGGTGAAGTACCTGTTAATATAAAACTTCTGACTCCTACTGTATCCGTGTTTACAATAGGCGATGCTACATTTGAATTATTAAGCGGACTAATAGGTATCCAATTATAACTTTCACCAACAATAGGGCTTGAGCCATTTAATAACTTTATAGTGCCTTTACATGTGCTTATATCAGCACCTGCACTTACTGCTGAAGGATTTACAGTAATTACCACTGAATCAATATTGATACAATTATTACCTCGGTTGGTGGCTACATAATAAAGATATTGAACAGGCGATGAAGTAGTATTTTTAATAGTTGCAGTTGGGTTTGAAATAGTTGCATTACTTAAGCCACCTATTGGTGACCATTGATAGGTATATGCGCCAATTGAGCAATCACCTATTTGCACAGGCAAACCACCACAAACTGTTTTAAAATCACCAGCATTATGCAAAAATATTGGTGCTGAAATATTAAATGTGCCTGAGCACAAACACACATTTGCAGTATCAAATGCTGCAATTAAACTGCATGCAAAGCCAGCAGGCATTTCAATGGAATCAACCAAAGTTAATGTTTGATAATAACTTAATCCTGATGTTGAATATCGTGTTGCAATTAAACTATCACCAGCTGATACAGCATTATCGCCATCTTTATCAGCATAAATTTTTATACCAAAACTTGTTCCAGCCAAAATAGCTGTAGTACTTGTATTTAATACTGATGCGTTGAAATTTACATGCTCTGAATTATTGATGCAATTAGGTTTGGATGTGGCAGTAAAATTGGTAAACCGAATATCAGGAAATACATTTTCAATTAATGAATCACGAACACCAGTTAAACTATAAATGGTACAAGTTTGATTAGGTAAAGGTAAATTAGCACAAAATAAAGGTGGTGATGGCGCTACTGTTTTTGCAGATAGAGTAAAAAATCCGCAAGGTAAATTTGAGGCTAATAATAAATTAAAATTCCATTCTATTGAATCACCAGCAATAACCCCTGCTGGCAAAGTCCACTCAAATCTAGTAACACCATAAATGGTTGTAACAACTGGCGTACCTACAATTGGTGAATTATGAACAGATACAAATGAGGCTGCGCCATAAGTGCTGCCTGTTGGTGCATCAAAATAAAATTTATCGCCAACACCTGTAGCATTGGTGCCTATATTATTTATTTTTATTGAAATAGGATTTACATTAGATAGCCTACATGAATTATAGCCATTGGGCGATGTGAAAGTAATTTTAGTGTCATAAGGTTTATTTACACCAGTAATATTTAATGATCCTGCAGGGGTAATAAATTTATTTACATCAGTACCACAAGGCGATTGAGCCGTTGCATTAAAACTTACAGTACTACCTGATAAATAATCGCAATTGGTACTTACAGCAAATAATATTTTAAAATTATTAGCTGGTGAACTTGCTAAACCAGGCAACCCAATTGAATCAATAAATGCATTGATAGATGAATTAATTGTCCAGCTATATTGATTGAATTGGCCAACAACAGGAGTTGGGTCAGCAATTGTATAATAAGCTGTTGATGATGGATAACTGAAACGGGCTGAGCCATTTTCAAACGTCATTCCTTGAGGTAACTTTACATACACCTTTACATTTTTAGCATTTGCAATTTGTGGGTTTAAAACATCAATAAAAAATGTATCTATTTCACACAACCCATTTACTGGTTTATTATTGGTAGCCACTAATTGCAATTCAGCTTGTTTCGGAAAAATTCTTAAAGTGATTGAATCACTCATACATTTTTTTGAGGCAAATGTGGTTGGATATTTTGAGCAATTCCAACCAGTGAATAATTTAAAACTATCAATATTGCAAGATTGAAAAGTGACATTCACTCTTAAATTTTTCAAACCATTGCTAGCTACATTTCCTATTTTATAAATATCATTTTTTTTGATTAAAGGTATGCCTGATGGTAATGCCACAATGCTATTTATAACCATACCCGTAGGCAAGCGCTGTGCTGAAACCCATACGCTATCCGCATTTGATGTACCTGATTGGTTTGCAATTGAAAAATCAATATCAACAGGATTGGTTAAAGCATCGGTAATTAAAAAAGTTGAGTTTAGTTTTAAAACGGGTTGCAAATATGTGATGCTACTTCCATAATTTTCAAGCGGCCCATGAATATTTTTAACACTACCAAACAATCCATAATTGCCCACTAAATTATCGCTCCATCCCCATATTGATGTATCAATGGTAGCTGGCGTAAAATGAAATTCACTTAACCAATTATTTAATTGAGTTTGCCCGTTAGGCACTTCACAAGTGGGTTGCAAAACCAAATTATAATTTCCTCTCCATCCATCATCACTAATTGGTAAAGTGCCACCATTAATTGTGTAAAGTGGTAATAAATTAAATATTAATGTATCGCCAACTTGAGTAGGTGTTGGTAATGGCACATTAGTATAATTAGTTGTAATGCCCGAACCACCTGTGTAAAAGAAATTACCAAAACCAGCTACAAATGTATATCCTGTTGGTAATTTATAAAGCAATGATTTTTGATAAGCCCAAGGGCGATATTCAAAAGGGAATGCATTTCCTCCATCAAAATTTGTACTACCACCACCTACTGCACAAAAAAATGAACCTGTAACGGTTGTAATACCACAACTGTTAACCGTAGTAGCATTACACGTACCGCATGATGGGCCATAGGTTCGAATTCCGTATGAAGTTAATGCTCCTGAAAATCCATCACATTGATATTTTTGCGACGATAAACTTGGATTAGGAACAGTTGAAATGAAAAATTCATTACTTTCAGTAATAGCATTAGTTGCCTGACCAGGATTATAGGTACATCTTAATTTTACTGAAATTAATACGCTATCACCTTGCTTATAATGATAGGTTGATGGCAAACCAAACGCTTGCAATGAAGCTGGTGAAAAATCAACACTAAAGTTTTTATAGCTATATCCAACTACTTGCGCATTACTAAATGTAACGGGCACATTATTAACGGTATGTACTAAATGAGTAACTGAATCAATTAATTTTACTTGGGCTGAAATAGGTATAAAACCAGTATTTCCGTTAAAACTTGATTTTGCGTATCCATTTGTAAAATTGGTAATTGTTCCTAATTTAATTTGCCCTCTATAATTCATTTGAATGGTATCGCCAAACATGTATCGTTCAGTTTTTATTTGTGCTGTATTCATAATACCATCGGGCAAACCATCATTGTTAGTATCCGCTTTACCAAAATTTACACGTTGCACTTTAAAATCTTCAAACGCCAAACCACCCGTTGGGCAAGGTACAGCGCAATGCAAACTAGTATTCATGGTACCGCATCTTAAATGAAAAATAGTATTGCCAATACATGTTGAATCAGTATTCAAATTCCAAGCATAATAAATAAATTTTGTACCACCACTTACACCTACACAACTTGCATTAGCCTTAAATGAAAACGAAGGAGTAGTGTTGGCAAAATTGGTAGGAATTTGTGCTACCTTAAAATAAAATATCACAGTATCGTTATGCTGATAATTTGCATAAGGATTCCAGGTACTGCCTGTAGGCCCTGTAAAACCAACTTGTGCTAAGTTTCCGTTCCATGATAATCCATTATCAAATT
>JBEANU010000337.1:0-21912 GCA_041165265.1 Bacteroidota bacterium
TTTCCCATCCAATTTTCCTTTCAATAATTCCTTTTCACTAAAACTCCATATCCAACACCCAATTGAACCAACTAAAAATACTAGAACTAAAAGATACTCAAGTAAATTCTTAATAATTGAATTTGAAATATTGAAATTAATCAAGCCGTATCCAATCAACCCTGCGATTATATAGCAAGTAATTGATAAATTAAATGAACGCCAAAATATAAATTTGGTTTTTTCTGGAGTAAATATTTCAGCTTGAAATTCCATGTTCAAAAAGTCTTTTCAAAAAATTTATAAGTTTAGGCAATCAAGAATTACCCTAACAAATTCAAACCACATCAATTTCCAATAGCACAGGGCAATGGTCGCTGTGTTTTACATCGGGCATTATAGCTGCACTTTTTAAATGTGGCTTCATAGCTTCTGATGCATTGATATAATCAATACGCCAACCTTTATTATTGTTTCGGGCATTGGCTCTATAACTCCACCAACTGTATTGATGAGGGTTTTGATTAAAATAACGAAATGTATCTATAAATCCTTGTTCAAAAAAAGTATCCATCCAAGCTCGTTCTTCTGGCAAAAATCCTGATGAATCTTTATTGCCTTTTGGGTCATGGATATCAATAGCTTGATGACAAATATTATAATCACCAGCTACTAATAGTTTAGAATATTTCTTTTTTACTTCATTGATGAACGGAATATAATCGTTCAAAAAATTCATCTTCACATCTTGCCTAACATCACCACTGCTGCCGCTTGGAAAATAGGTATTTACAATCATCACATCGCCAAACAAGGCTTTAATCACTCTGCCTTCTTTGTCATACGCTTCAATACCACAGCCTATTTCAACCAAATCAGGTTTTTGTTTTGAAAAAATGCCTACACCACTATATCCTTTTTTTTCAGCCGAATGCCAATAATGATGATAGCCTAAATGGTCGAAAATTGTGGTATCAACTTGTTCTTTATTCGCTTTTAATTCTTGCACACAAACCACATCAAAATCATTTTGCTCCATCCATTGTGCAAAGCCTTTGCCTAATGCTGAGCGTATGCCATTTACATTGTATGATATTATTTTCATGAATAAATAATTGTATTTTAATATACATCAAAGAAAATTAAAGATGTAATGGTTTCAAAATTATCAATCAACATTAATCAAGTTGTTTATTGGCTTTAATACTGCATTTAGCGTATTACGCATAAAATTTATTACCAATAATTTTACTTTATGTAATACACAACAAATGAATACACTAAAATTACTAATCAGCATTATTTGCTTTATAATAGTAAACTATTCAGTATCGGCACAAAATGTAGGCATTGGCACCCAATCACCTAATGCATCAGCAAAGCTTGAATTAAGTGATGCCAATCGTGGATTTTTGCCGCCCCGTGTTGCCTTGTTAGCAACCAATAATTCAACTTCACCAATATCATCACCAGCTACAGCTTTATTAATTTATAATACAGCTACAGCCGGAAGTGGAACAACAGCCGTAACGCCAGGCTACTATTATTATTCAGGTAGTGCATGGGTTCAGCTTACTACAAATCTATCAGCATGGATGCTTACGGGTAATTCAGGCACTAGCTCATCTACTAATTTTATGGGGAATACGGATTCAGTAAATCTTAATTTAAAAACAAATAACACCACCCGATTTACCATAGCCGCAAATGGTAAAATTGGGATTGGCAGCTCATCGCCAACTAATTTATTTGAAACCAATAATGGCAATATTTATTTAGGAAACTCAAACAATACGGCTGGTGAATTACGATTTGCTCAACCAAGCAGTGGCGGCAGTTATTACACTGCTATTAAAGCGCAAAGCCAATCAGCCAATATTACTTATGTATTACCTACAACACAAGGAGCCGCCAATTCAGTACTAACAAATGATGGCACAGGTGTTTTAACCTGGGGTTTGGGTAGCGTACAATTTGCTGAAAAAACTGCTGATGAATCAGTAACAAGTAGCACTACTTTGCAAGATGATAATGATTTTACATTTACCGTAGGTGCAAATCAAACCTATGAAATTGATGGCATTATAAAAGCATCGTGCTCCAGTACTGGTTTATTAAAAGCGCAGTTTGTAGCACCAACTGGTAGTACTGAGTTTATAAATATATTTGTGAACCGCAGTGCTGCTGATGATGTAACATTTATGTTTAGCCCTACTACATCGTACAATATTGCCACTACAACAATCAGCTCAACCACTGATGTAATCATGATTCATGGTACTGTAAAAACATCATCCACTGCCGGTACTTTTAAATTGCAATGGTCACAAAAAACAAGTCATTCAACTGCCACAATTTTTTACAGTCAATCATTTTTAAAAGTTACATCTGTAAAATAATATGTGGTATCACTTTTTAAAAATATTGTTTCTTATTGCTTTATTCATCAATAGTAATTCAACTCAAGCTCAAAGTAGCCTTACTAAAAACACAGCTGATGAAATAAAAATATCAAGCAATGTACAATGGAGTGATTGGGGAAATAATTATACAAATAGTAACGGAGGGAATGTGAAAAATTATGGCACATTGATTTTTTATAGTTCAAAGTTTACCAATCAAGGCACGTATAATAGTTATGCTGGTAGTAAAGATAGTTTTATTGCCACAAGTGCTGATACTATTGCTGGTAGCAGCCGAGCCCGATTTTATGATATCATCATTAAAAATAATAACAACGCATTTGTGATTACAAACGATAGCGGAATAGGCGTTACAAACTCCATTAATTTTGCTTCACAAATTGTATCAACTACTAAATCAAATTTAAATATTGGAGCTATCACATTTTCAGATAATGCAACCTATTTAGGTACTATGAGTAACTCAAAATTTGTAGATGGTTATATCACAAAAATTGGGAACGATGCATTTGTTTTTCCGGTTGGTAATCAAAATAAATACCATCCATTTACAATAAGTGCACCTACTAATTCAGCTTCTGAAATTAGTGTTTCGTACTACTACGCCAATCCTGCAAGTGCTGATTTATCAGGCGGTGCACATGCTGCTAGCAGTTTACAATCACCACTTACATCAATTGATAATACACAGTTTTGGGATGTGATAACATCAAATACTGAATATGTAACAGTAACCATCAACTTTGAATCATTGGTAGGTAAATATTTTAATATTAGTGAAGTACGAATGGTAGGCTGGAATATATTAAATGCGCAATGGGAAATAATTGGAAATGGTATGCCTACAGATTTATCAAGTGGCAACACAATTACTAATGAATCAGTAAACTTATCTCGATTTAGTGCTATTGGTATAGGAAGCATTTTAGAAATATTACCCATAAAACTATTGCAGTTTAATGCTGAAAAATCGAAGTTTAATTCAGCTGTAATTCAATGGCAAACAGCATCTGAAACCAACAACAAAAAATTTATTTTACAAAAATCGTACGATTTAAAAATGTTTTTTGATATCAATGAACAAGCTGGCGCAGGCAATTCAAACTACATTAGCACGTACCAATTTATTGATGAAAATATTGAACCCCAAATTAATTATTATAGATTAAAACAAATTGCTACTGATGGCTCAATAGATTATACACAAGTGATTGCTATTGATTTTTCAAATGAAAATTCAAGCAATGATGATGAAATAAAATTATTAGATAATGATGAATTTGCATCTTTGATAATTCAGGCAAAACAAACAGCTGAATATCAAATAAGCCTTGTTAATTGTAATGGTGTAGTGCTTAGCAATTATCGTTTAATGGCAGATGAAAATAGCTCTACTTTTCAATCAATTCCTTTACAGTATTTACCAACAGGTATTTATTTTATTGTGGTTTTACAATTAAAAAGAACTAAGCCAAGCACCTTTAAATTAATAAAAAAAGCTTAATCAATCAACTTCCTTTCTCACCAAACTTCTACAAAGTTTATCCACTTCAATGTTATAATTGATAACATCAGTTTGTTTTTGATGTGCTTTTATTTTTTCAAATTCAATATTCAATACATCAGTGTGTGATAAAAATAATTTTACTAAATCAGTATTGCGTAGTTCATTATTTGCCTTAGTTGTAAAATTGGTAGTACGTAATTTTTGTTTTCGGCGCATCAATCCAATTACATATTGGCTATCTGAAATTATTTTTATGGATGTAATGGCAGCAAAATTTTGTTGCACATATTCTATTGATTTAATAACTGCTAATAACTCCATACGCTGATGGGTAGTAGGTTTAGCAACATCCGTTAATGTAATTTTTTTGTTATCAATAAAAATTATTGAAGCCCAAGCACCAATTTCAGATTGCGGATTGCAGCTACCATCAGTATAAATTAGGGCAGTAGGTTTAATCATTTTTAAACCATGAACTATACATTAAATAATTATCGGCAATGCCTTTTACTAACCTTTCAAACTGTTCAGGATTTACTTCCTTTACTTTTTTTGCTGGGCATCCTGCATAAATGCAACCACTTTCAACCACTGTATTTTCAAGTACTACAGCCCCAGCGGCAATAATTGAGTTTGATTTTATTACAGCATGATCCATCACTATGGCACCCATACCAATCAAAACATTATCGTGCAAAGTGCACCCATGCACCAATGCATTATGCCCAATAGATACATTATTACCAATAGTTGTAGCCGCTTTTTGATACGTGCAATGTATCACTGCACCATCCTGAATATTTACTTTATTACCTATCCTGATACTGTGCACATCGCCTCTTACAACTGCATTAAACCAAATGCTACAATCATTTCCCATCTGCACATCACCCACAACTGTTGCATTGGGTGCTAAAAAAATATTATCGCCAAACTTAGGATGTATGCCTTTTACGGGTAATAGTAATGCCATTTTTATTTAAATTATGATTGCAAACATAAAGTAATTTTAACGCTTGATTTATTATATTATTGATATCATCTAAATACCAAAAATTTGGCACTTATTAATTTGTGGATAATAAAATATGTGCTGTGATTATCATTATTAAAATGCTTTATTTCATATTTACAGAACAAACAAAATAGCTAACTGATGGTAAAAATTGGTGTATTAGGAGCAGGGCATTTAGGCAGAATTCATCTTCAACAATTATTGCAAATTGATGGAATACAAGTAGTAGGTTTTTTTGATCCATTTGATGAAAATGCTGCAAAAGCTGAACAAATGGGCGTAAAACGATTTACTAATAAAGAAGATTTGATTGATGCCTGCGATGCCATGGATATACCCAGTACTACCACCACACATTATGAAAATGCAGTAGCCTGTTTGAAAAAAAAGAAACATGTTTTTATTGAAAAGCCACTCACCAATACATTAGATGAAGCAAAACATTTACTTACTTTAATTCAAGAAGCTGATGTAAAGGGCCAAGTTGGGCATGTTGAAAGATTTAACCCTGCTTTTTTATCGATAAAAGATAGAAACTTAAATCCTATGTTTATTGAATGTCATAGGTTGGCTCAATTTAACCCACGTGGTGCCGATGTGGCCGTGGTGCTTGATTTAATGATTCATGACATTGATATTATTTTATCCATTGTAAAATCATCTGTAAAAAAAATAAGCGCAAGTGGTGTAGCAGTTGTTAGCGATACGCCTGATATTGCTAATGCCCGATTAGAGTTTGATAACGGTTGTGTGGCAAATATAACGGCAAGCCGCATTTCACTTAAAAAAATGAGAAAAATGCGCTTGTTTCAGCCTGATGCTTACATAGGAATTGATTTTTTAGAAAAGAAAACAGAGGTATGTAGATTAAGTATAACTGCTGAAAACGATGATTGGGCAGTACCTATTGAATTGGGCAATGAACAAAAAAAATACATTCATTTTGAAGCACCTAAAATTGATGAAAACAATGCTATTAAAACTGAATTAGAATATTTTAGAGATTCAATTATTAATGATATTGAAACACAGGTTTCATTTGAAGATGGCTACAATGCTATGTTGGTAGGGTATGAAATTTTAAATAAAATCAAACAAAATAATACTGCTTAAATTTGCGTTGTAATCACACTTTTAATCCTCATAATTTTTTCCATTGATTTTTAAACACAATACATTTATCGTATTACTAACTATTTGCATGGGCACTATTTTTAGCGCCTGCCATAAAGATTCAGCTGAGCCAGCCTACTTGCAAATAAACCCGTTTACCTTAACTACCGATAAAACTACACAAGGCTCAAACTCAAGCCGAATAACTGATGTGTGGGTTTTTGTAAATCAACAACCAGTAGGCGCATATAGTTTACCTTGCAAAATACCAGTTATTGCAACAGGCAATCAACAAGTAATTTTAGCGCCAGGTATTTTAAAAGATGCCAGCTTAATTAAGCGAACATCATATGCATTTTACACATCAGTGTTCGACACTATTAATTTTGAAAAAGGAAAAACTTATACTTTTAACCCATCAATAAAATATAACTCGGCCTTAAATTTTATTTATAAAGAAGATTTTGAATTGGGCTCAAGTTTAATCAAGCGCTTTGGCGATACCAGCATTATTAGAAACAATGATGCAGCAAATATTACTGAAAATTATTTAGATAATTATGTAGGCAAAATTACCTTAGATGCTCAGCATGATACCATGCAAGCCATATCAAACACACTATTGCCCATATCTACATCAGGTAATAAGGCATTTATTGAGTTAGATTACAAATGCGATTATCAATTTACAATTGGCTTATTAGTTACATCGCCCTCTAATGTTTTTGAATATTGGCATTTAACTTTAAAACCTAAATCAATTTGGAACAAAGCGTATCTTGATATTAGCGATGAAATAAATCGTTCAGAAACTGGTAGTAAATTTCAATTAATGATTACAGCCGGTAGCACCAAAGGCGATTTAATAGCTACACAAAATATTTATATAGATAATTTAAAAATTATCAGCCAAAAATAATTTAACGCTTGACGCCCAAATACAGCAAATACTATTATTTATTGCTTGATTATGCTGCCGCATTAATCAGTTGGCTGCTGTTTTTTATTGCTCGTAAAGCCTACATTGATAAAATGATTCCGCCATTTAGTATTGATTATTTAAAAGATACTAAATTGTTTTTAGGATTATTACTAGTGCCCATTTTTTGGATTTTTTTATACTTTATTGCTGGCTCCTATTCTGATGTTTATCGCAAATCAAGATTAACTGAAATTGCTAAAACCCTTATTATTAGCACTATTGGCGCCATAATTATTTTTTTTATTATACTATTAGATGATAAAGTAACAGGCATTAAAGGATATTATCAATCATTTACTATGCTGTGGGCATTTAGTTTTTTTACCACATTTATTTTTAGATATATTATTTTATTGATTGCAAAACGTGAATTGGTAAACCGTAAAGTAGGCTACAATACTTTGATTTTAGGAGGGAATAAAATAGCAATTGATATTTATAAAGAAATTGATAATAGAAAGCGCAGCTTAGGATATGTATTCAAAGGTTTTATTTATACAGATGAAAATGGTACCAATGGATTAAGTAACTATTTAACCAGCTTAGGCACATTACATGAACTTACTCAAATTATTAGTCATCATAAAATTGAAGAAGTAATTATAGCGGTTGAAACTAGTGAACATGAAAAATTAAATAGCTACATCAATGCTTTAGCTGATTTGCCAGTGAACATCAGCATCATACCCGATATGTATGATATTGTAAGTGGTAGTGTAAAAATGAATCATGTGCTAGGTGCCGTACTTATTGGTATTCACCCTGAATTGATGCCCAATTGGCAACGCCAAATAAAGCGATTGTTGGATATTGTAGCCTCTACTTTTGCATTAATTGTCACATCACCCATTTTACTTTTTGCAGCCATCAAAGTAAAGCTATCATCGGCAGGCAATATTTTTTATTTGCAAGAGCGTATTGGCAAAAACAACAAGCCGTTTTATATCTATAAATTCAGAAGTATGTTTGTAAATGCTGAACAAAACGGACCAGCACTTTCATCTGAAAACGATAGCCGCATTACATCATGGGGTAAATTTATGCGCAAATGGCGTATTGATGAATTGCCCCAATTTATCAATATTTTAAAAGGTGATATGAGCTTAGTAGGCCCACGACCTGAACGTAAATACTATATTAATGAAATTGTAAAAACATCGCCAGCTTACAAACATTTACAAAAAGTGCAGCCCGGTTTAACTAGTTGGGGCATGGTTAAATTTGGCTATGCTAGTAATGTTGACGAAATGATTGAACGAATGAAATTTGATTTATTATATATTGAAAACATGTCGCTAGCACTAGATTTTAAAATAATGATTTATACCGTTCTGATTATTTTTCAAGGAAAAGGAAAATAAAAAAAACCGCTGTAAAAGCGGTTTTTTTTTATGTATTAAGTTCTACGTTTTTTATTTTACTGTGTTTTTCAAATATTCTTCAACCGCAGCAGCCATGCTTGGTACGCCAGGCTTTGGAGCTTCAATATGTAATTTTAATTTGGCATCTTTCACGGCTAAGCAAGTTGTTGAACCAAAAGCTCCTATTCTTATACCGCCCTGTTTAAATTTAGGGAAATTTTTTACTAGCGCTTCAATTGCCGACGGACTAAAAAATACCATCATATCAAAACTATCAATTTTTAATTCCTTAATATGGCTAGGTACCGTTCTAAAAAAAACAGATTCAGTATAATTAAACTTATTTTTCTTTAGATGGTTTACAATTTCAGGATTTGATGCTTCACTACATGGCAATAAATAACTTTCGCCTTCAATATGTTTGTTCATAATGCTAAGCATATCCTTAGTAGTTCCGTCACCATAAAACACTTTACGCTTACGATACTGAATAAATTTTTGAAGGTATAATGCAATTGATTCAGTGGTACAAAAATATTTTGTTTCACTGCTCATTTGCACTTTTAGCTCAGTAAGTAATCTGAAAAAATTATCAATGGCATTTCTACTTGTAAAAATTATTGAAGTAAACTCATGTAAATGAATTCGGTATCTTCTAAATTCTTTGGCAGTGATGCCATGAATTTCAAAAAATGGCTGAAAAGTAATGTTTACTTTAAATCGCTTTGCAATTTCATGATAGGGTGATTTTTCACCTTCAGCAGGCTTTTGCTGCGTCACTAATATTGTTTTTACTTTTTCGCCTTTTACAATGGGCAAAGCAGGTTTGGCTACTATTATTGGGGTAGCTTTTTTCTTACTTTTTATTGTAGTTTTTTTTGTTGAAACAGGCAAAGTGGAAGGCTTTTTCTTTGCTGTTGATTTTTTAACTGTAGTTGTAGGCACTATGAAAAATAGTTGTTTTAAAGTTTTAAAATCAAATGATTAAGCCTTTTAGCTTAATACCATTGCATATTGAACCGATTTAATAATTATTAGGATAGGTGCAATTTCAACGCTGCAAATATACAATATAAAATGAAACCAATGTTGAAAGATTATTTTTCCGCCAATTCGCCACCCTAAAATCAAGCGATAAAACAATGCAGCAATGATAAACAGATAAGACAAAAGCCAAATGTATTCCGTTAAAACTGGATTGCCAAATGCCAAAATTAAATTTATTGGCAACAATATTATTCCTGCAAATTCAACTTGAATCAAATCAATAAAACTGATAGCTTGCAATTCATTTTTTTTGCTTAGCATTGTTATAGCCCCCTTATACACAAAAAATCGGAACAAAATAAAGCAC
Organism: Bacteroidota bacterium; assembly: GCA_041165265.1. Lineage (GTDB taxonomy): Bacteria > Bacteroidota > Bacteroidia > Chitinophagales > CAIODY01 > CAIODY01. Next base: position 9,735 of record JBEANU010000337.1, read on the forward strand.
ATCATAAATACAACCAACAAACCTATTAATACAAAATCATTAAATGGCAATTGTACCTTGTATTGATGAATTTTTAAATAAATATAAGTGGCAGTAGCGCAATAAAAATTGATAGATAACAATAAACCAGGTACTGAAAAAGCTATTTCTTGTTGGCGCATAATTAACATGGCTGTATTCAAATTAAAAAACGAGCGCCATAGTTCATTAAAATATCTAGTAAAAAATGATTTTACAAAAACTACAATTCCTACCAATATTAGTATAAAATAAAATAACCATTTTTCAGGTAATGCTGGTCTTATTTGACTCAATTCAATTTTAATATTTTTTACTTTTGATAATGCTGAGTTTGAAATATCAAGCTTGATAAGGTGCAAAGTATCTAATGAATAATAAGGATAAATTCTTTTCGGATTAAGGCTATCAGGCAAATTCATGAATCCATTAATAAATCCTGAGCTACTTGCTGTATCAATTGTTGGCGTTGGTTGAATATACGGAAATAATCTTGTTGAATCTTTTACAAACGCATTAGCCTTCAACATAAAACATTGAAAAATTAAAATGCTAATAAACAGATGAAAACGATTCATGAACAATTTTATACTGAAATTTTATCTACTCTATTTTGATGACGACCGCCTTCAAATGCTGTTGAAAAAAATGCATCTACACATTTTTCGGCCATGGCTTCTTCAATAAATCGAGCTGGTAAACAGATTACATTGGCATTATTATGCTGCCTTGTAAGTGTTGCTATTTCTACATTCCAGCAAATAGCTGCTCTAATAAATGAATGTTTATTGGCCGTCATGGCTACACCTTGAGCACTGCCGCAAATTAAAATTCCTTTTTCAAACTCTTTGTTTTCAATGGCGTTGCACAATGGATGCACCACATCCGGATAGTCCATTGAAGATAAACTGTGTGTTCCAAAATCTTTTACATCAAACCCTTTAGCAGTTAAAAAAGGCTTTAACTTTTCTTTGAGTTCAAAGCCTGCATGGTCGGCGGCTATTCCAATTTGATTTGACATGAAATTATTTTTTGCAAAAATAGAAAAAACCTTAGAAAGGATTTTTTATAATTTTTGATTTATTGAGATGTGCCGCTATTTTTTAGTAAAAATGTAATAGGTGCTTTCAAAGAATAGCTTTGGTCTAGTTTGTCTTGTTTTATTAATATAATTCCATCCACAAAACCCTTATCAACAATAGCATTGTATGGCAATAGCAGGCTGTTAATATCATTTGCAAAATTAGATTTAATTAATAAAGGGGAAAACTCTTCATTGGTAATATTCACAAATTTTTTATTCGAATGCTGTTTATATAAACCAGATATATTCTGTGCAAATCCATCAATTTGCGCTGATGAAAATCTTATTGTTTTTAATTTATTGAAATCGAAAATCTTTGAAGCTGAGTCAAGAATCAATCTGATCTCTTTCAACTGTTGCTGGTAACTAAGCGGTGTTGGATGTTTTGATACCACAGACCTTAATACACTTGAATCGTTAAGTGCGCCAAATGAAGCATCAAAATACAAGGGTAATATTTCAATAAAAACACTACCTAGTTTTTTGTTTAATCTAACAAGTAATTTACAATTTGAAGTGTCCTTTCCTTTTACAAAAAAGAAAATTTTTTCGTCATAATCAGATAGCGAAATTTGAGATGAAATATTAACAACCACAAGTGTGGTATCTTTTATTCTTACGTTTTTTTTTGATTGTGTAATCGAATCAGAAGAACACGAATAAACAAAAATCTGTAATATTAAAATCAATAAGTACTTCATAAGTTTTAATGCAAATAACAAATTTGGGAACCCTCATTTATTTATCGTAGAAGCTAAGTGAATCTATTTCCAAATTGTTTTAATATCATAATCAGCAAAGGCTTCATCTTTTGAAATCAAAACCAATTTTTCAACCTTTGATTGTGCTATTATAATTCTGTTCCACTTTAAAGTCATCAAGCGGTACATCAAAATCGTCAGCCATTTTAAAATAGCCCTTGGCATAACCAAATTTTCTTTCTTTAATGGCTTCTGTTTTTTTTGATTTTGATTTTAAAAACTCTATAAAATGACTTACCTCTTTTTTCAAACTATTGGGCAGTGAGTTTATTTGAGCGTATAATTGAATATCTGTCATAACAATGCAAATTTAAATGAAAATAGATTTGTTTAAAAATTAATTTCACTGTAAAAGCGAAGCAGTTGAATCGAAATTGAATATGAGTTTTGGCGGCTTCGGTGCCTGCAATTACACTTTTACAAATCGTTTATCCAACTGCCTTGGCAAGAAAAATCCCTTAATACAATTTGGATTGCGAATACAAATTTGAATATGATTTTTCTCTCTAAAGCCAGCTGTATCATATAATTTATTACCCTCCCAAAATACACCTCTTACCGAGTCAAAAGGTTGCTCTTTTGATATTTTTCTAACAGTGTGTAATGTTTCAATTACGGCACAATCCAAATATCTTAACAGCAAGTCTTTGGTGCCACTTACAGCTTTATTTTGACGAATTTCAGCTGCAAAACCAGAAGATTTTAAAACCTCATACCCCTCTTTTAAAAGTTGAAGATTTTTATAGTCTAATAAATCAAGGCAAAAACCTACATTAATTATAGCACCAATAACAGCAGGTTTTTTAATAGGTCGGTTTGATTGTTGAGGATTATTCTTTAAATGTTGAGCAAATTCCAATGCCCGTGATGGACTATTTTCCCAAAAATAAATTCCATGCCCTAGCCAATCATAATTGTTTTCGCTGTTTTCTAAAAATGTCTTACCGTTTAACACTTTATCGGCAACACTTTGGTCGCAGCCATGAAACCCAAGTATTAAGCCTGGGATGGTTGAATACATAGGTCTTTATAAGGTTTAGTCAAATTCCCTTTTTTCGTAATTATACCCACCTCCATTAAAAATGATTTTGCTTCTGCTGCATTTTTATTAAACGCCTCTTTGTAATGTTTAAGCTCTTTAATAAATGCAATTCTTTCTATATCGGTCATCTGCTTTAATTTAATCAAAAAACAAAGGTAAATTTTTTTTAGAAACTATCAATAAAAACATCTCTTCAACAATAAACCAACCCTTTTTATAGTTACGAAGCTAAAGTGCAAGTAAACCTAAAACTGAAAATAAATAAACGGTTGAATATCGCTTCCTTTTACTTGAATCACCAACCAAATAACTAAAAAAATCAAGAATGCTTGAAGTACAATATTCATTTTTGAAATCATCAGTATTGATTTTTGTTCCACCCAAGCTGGAAATGAATGAGTGAAATATCCCACCAACAAAAGAATGGCAACCCCAGGATAAGCCACAGTCCATTGATGTATCAAATTAAAACTTATGCCTTTTGAAATTTGAGCAACAATTTGCCACGATGTTTTAAAATCGGGGCTGCGGAAAAATATCCAACAAAAGCACACAAAATGAAACGTGAATAAAATTCCTAAAATTTTCATCAACGTGTTTTTAGGTAAATGCAAATAATCTGTTTTCAATTTATCTAAAGCCAACATTAAGCCATGCATAGCTCCCCAAAAAATAAAATTCCATGATGCGCCATGCCACAAGCCGCCTAACAACATCGTAACTGAAAGATTGATGTATTGACGTACTTTTCCTTTTTGATTTCCACCCAATGGAATGTATAAATAATCACGAAGCCAACTGCTTAATGAAATGTGCCAACGCCGCCAAAACTCAGTAATGCTGCTGCTTTGGTAAGGTAAATTAAAATTAATCCCTAATCTATAACCCAACAACAAAGCCACCCCAATTGCCATATCACTATAACCGCTGAAGTCGCAATAAATTTGCATAGCATAACCATATACGCCCAATAAATTTTCGGTACCGCTATATAAAGTAGGATTATCAAAAATTCTATCCACAAAATTTATCGAAATAAAATCGCTGATTACAGCTTTTTTAAACAAACCTGTAATGATTAAAAAAACAGCTTGTGCAATATCTTCTTTTGATAGTTTTATATCAATACCAATTTGTGGTAAAAAATCTTTTGCTCGTACAATAGGCCCAGCCACTAAATGCGGAAAAAAAGTAATGTAAAAACCAAAATCTAAAATATTATCAGATGGTTTTAATTGATTGCGATACACATCAATAGTATAACTTAAAACCTGAAACGTATAAAACGAAATGCCCACGGGCAATACAATATCAAAGTAATTTATTTTTGAATGAAACGCATCATTCATAATGCTTACAAAAAAATTGGTGTACTTGAAATAAGCCAGCAGCCCAAGATTGATAACCAAACTAAAAATTAATATCGCCGTTTTTTTAGATTGTGTTTTGGCTTCGTAAATCCATTTTGCTAAATTAAAATCAACTACCGTTGAAAGTATCAGCAATAAAAAAAACAGACCGCCTGATTTGTAATAAAAGAAAATGGAAAACAGCGTTAGATAAAGTACACGGCTCTTTTTGCGCTGATATACAAATTGATAAAAGAAAAGTAAAATCAAAAAATAAAACAAAAACAGCGCAGTATTAAATATCAGCGGTTCTTTTGGGTTGTACGTTAAATAATTTTTTAGTAATTCAAACATATTGATTAACGATTGCGGTTGTAATTGTTATAACTATTCATTAAAGCTCGGTATAAAAGTGTGCCTTGCACTTCATATCCTTTTTGTAAAAAATGAACCATATCATTATTTCCTAAAGCTAATCTGCGCCATTTCATCATACTACCTAAACCGCCCATCATGTTGTAAAAATCCCAAAAAGCATAATTGTTTTTCAAACAAATACGTTGTTGAATATTGCTGATAGATGAGGTGTGATTGTTTTTGTATTTTCTCATCATATAAGTATCAGGCGGCGATGTAACCAATACTGATGAGTTGGGCAATACATCATTCAATTTTGAAAAAAACTCATTTGCGTCGGCTTCAAATGTTGATGAATTATATCCTTTTGAAATAGCTTCATTGGTACCTAATGATACAATAATTAAATCGGGTTGTAAAGTTTGTAATTGTTCAAAAAAATAATCAGCTTGGTTGTAATGCATATACTGAGCGCCATTCACACCAATCATATTGTATTCAATTCCTTTTGCTTCAGTATTTTGAAAATAAATTCCAAATAAATTAAATGGCTCACTTGATGTATCGCTTTTATCAATATTTAATCTTACTGATGAAATTGGATTATCAATACTATAAGTAAGCGAATAAGGGTCGGCAGCATACTCTAACCTAAATGGCGAAACAAAAAAATTAGTTACAGGGTCTTGAATTTGTGGTTCAATAGTGTAGGCAAATTTTTTATCACAGAAAATAGTAAGTCTATCAAATTTGTTTTCATTAAAATTTTGCAACAATGTAAAATCAATTTTTGCGCTTTGATTGGTTTGCAAAGTAATGCCCGAAATACCTATTGGTATTGGAACTGATGGAAAAACACAACGCTTACTTTTCCAATTATAAGCCGATACATTTACATCTTTGATGTCATACGGTCCGTTTGTTTTTGCGGTTCTGTACGGAAAGTACAAACCCCTGCCCCCATTGCCAAACTGTTGTTGCAATTGCTTGCGCATAGTGCCCGTAAAATTATCGGCTTGAATATGTGAATCGCCAATATGCACTATCACTAATTTTTTTCGATACCCTTTTTTTAAGTCATCTAATTTTTGATAAAATGTTTCTAATGCTTTTGGATTGATTAAATAATTCAACTCGTTTTTTACAAAAGAAAATGTAGTGGCTGATACCGAAATTGAATCTGCATTGGCTATCATCATTGTATCCACATTGGTTTGAGCCCAAGCCTGTGGCTGCTGCAACCAACATATTGCAAAAAATGAAAACAATAATTTATTTTTCAATCGCATTTTTTTTATTCGTTTCATCATTCAGAATAACTAAATAACCAGCAACTAGTAACCAAAAAATTTCTGTGCTTTCAGTGGTTCAATGTATTTGTATTTCCTTACAAATTCAACTCTCTTCGTTTTACTTCAAACCAAATAGTTTCAAACAATTTTTTGCCCAACACTTCACCGCCCTTAGCATTAATGTGTGTGTAATCTTTATTAGCCAATCGTGGTTTTGCGTTTACCCATTTAATGATGCTGCTATCGCCACCCATGGCTTCATTCATATTCCAAAAAGCAATGCTGCTTTGCTTTGCAATATTTTTTTGAATAGCAATAAAAACAGGCACTTGTTCCATGGTTTGATACACTCCATTTTTATTATTAGCTCTATCGCCAATAGATAATAATAAGGTGGCAGCATCCGGAAAAGTTTCTTCCATTTTCTTAATCGATTTAGGAAAAGATTTTTCAAACCATTGATATTGCAAGGTTTTGGGCGATACTATATTTAACCCATATTCTAAAATCATTAAATCATAAGCATGTTCATTATTCCAATCGGCTAAAAGCGAATAAGGTTGCATAGCACCCATTGCTACTCCGCTTGCACCACGAACACCAAAATTATCTACAAAAACACCTTCGTTGGTATCGAAGTTTATACCATAAGCATACATTGTTTTTACAACATTAAATGCAATTTTTATATGCTGAAAAATTTGATTATCGGCAATAATTATTTTTTGAAGATGATTAGATGCAGGAATGGTAATATGCTGAAATGCAGCATTATCAATAGTTACATCAATTGATGCCGATGAATCAAGATTGTAAACAAACAATTCAGCGTTATGAAAAAAATCTAAATGGTTTTTCTTTTTGGCTGATGCAAAAACCACCCAACTTTGATTTTGAGGAATAAAAGCTTCGCCACCAATTCCCAACGGCAGCTTGTGTTCTTCGTTTTTTAAAACTGAAATGGTTTGCCAATTGCCTGAGTTTTCCGACCAAATTGTTTGACGGAAATTTCCTGTAACGCTTGTAATTGGCACAAAGCCAACACCTTCACCACCAAATTTATTTTGCAATGCTTCACGTAAATCTTGCACCAACAAATCACCTTCAACCATTGAATCGCCAAACCATGCAATACGAACTTTATTTTTTTTCTTTTTAAGATTTTTTAATTTATCAATAAATGAAATTAGTTTATCATTTTTTGAAACATAAAAATTTTCGATAGTTACACCTTTAAAATGTAATGAATCAACAGCCGATTTTATTTTAATATTTACTATTGATGGGGTTGAAACAGTTTTTTTAGAGGTTGAAAAATCACTAAAAAAATTTATTTTTTTTACTTCAAAACCAAATACTGAAGGTGGCATAGGAAGCTCAGTAGCAATTACGCAAAAGATGGCTACAAAGCCAATCAACACAAATGGTTGATATAATTTAATAAAAGAATTAGGTGGGTTACTCACAACTAAAAAAAGGAATATTAAAGTAATGCAAAATAGAAAAAGTGAAATAGCTTTACGTTTTCAAATTAAAAAAGTTTTGATTTATTAAATTTATTTTTTTCAGATGGAAGAACCACAAAGCTATTTTGATTTTATACGCCCGTTTATCAATATTCCGTTTGCTTTAATATCGGGATATATTTTTTTTAAGATTCACCGTTGGGCAAAAAAAACCAGCCACGGCAATGCCCGATGGATGGGTGAATTGATAGGTTGGGGAGGGATGTTTTTAGCTGGATTATTATTTTTATATCGTGCCATACAGGGCTTCATGGAATGGTTTGTGGATTGAGTATTATTTTTTTCATCTTTGTTCTATCTTTTTTAAAATCCTAATTCATCTGCTTTCACTCAAAATAAATTATTATAAAACAATCTTTCATTATAAATGACAAGCCAGCTTCTTAACTACATCTGTTGCCCCATCACCAAGCAAAATTTTATACTACATCCCATTTCATATACCACAAAGCAGTATAATAATGAAGCCGTACAAATAATTGAAAATGGTATTTTAGAAACCAATGCAGGCACATTTTATCCAATTGTTAATGGCATTCCACGTTTGTCCGTTGAGTCAGTGTATGATTATACTGCATTTTTAAAACAGCATTTGATTGATTTTGATAAACGCATAAAAACACTTGAAACCAACTATGGCGAAGTGTTAAAAGGTGCTGCCACTAAAAATCGCCGAACAAAAAGAAGCTTTGCGTATGAATGGAGTCATTTTGATTACAACAGTGATAAGGTATGGGATGCTGATGATACGGCCATGTTAAGTCGTTTTTTAAAAGAAACTAACGAAGACATTTCAAGCATAAAAGGTAAATTAATATTTGATGCCGGTTGTGGTAATGGCAAATTAAATAGATTAATTGCTGAACAAGGGGGTGTAATTTTAGGAATGGATTTTAGCCAAAGTATTGAACGAGCTTTTGAGTTAAACACCAACCCCAATGCGCTTTTTATTCAAGGCGATGTGCAGTTTCCGCCTATTCAATTCAATGCTTTTGATATTGTGCATTGCAGTGGTGTTTTAATTTGTACCAACAATACTGAATTAAGTTTTTCATGCCTTACACCATTAGTTAAAATAGGTGGCAAATTAAGTGTTTGGCTTTATCAACCTCGAAAAAATGCCATTCATCAATTGTTCAATTTTTTAAGGGAGTACACTTCAAAACTTCCTTTTGGTTTGCAAAAATTTATTTACTCATTTATTATTTATCCTTTAAGTTTTGTAGTGAAACGAGCAAAAGGAAATCAGCAAACTAAGCATGAAATGATGATTGATGTTTTAGATTGGTTTTCACCAGAATTTAGATGGGAGCATACTCACAATGAAGCCACATCATGGTTTGCTAAAAGAAACTTCAACGCAGTAAAAGTTACCACCAATGAAGTTTTTGGCTTTAATATTATTGGAGTAAAACAGTGATTGAGGGACGACTAAATAGTCAAGCCTTTTATTTTTTTCAATATCTCTTCGCCACCATTTTTTAAAACTAATGCAGCTAATTTTTTGCCAGCTTCTGAAAATTCATTAGCATTAAAATTCATTTCTGCTTCAGCTTTTTGCTTGCCATCAATAGTTAAAATGTTGCCTTTAAAAGTCATTTTATTATTTTCATCAATAGTGGCTAATGCAGCTATAGGCATTGTGCAACCGCCCATTAATTCTCTTAAAAAAAGGCGTTCAGCTTGTACACAAATTGCCGTTTTTTCATCTTGCAATAAAACACAAATATCCTTTGCAATTGTATCATCGTCACGGCAAACCACTGCAATAGCACCTTGTGCAGGTGCAGGCAACATCCAATCCAACTCCATATAATGTGGTACTGCCAAGCCAATACGCTCAATACCAGCTGCCGCAAATAAAGCACCTGACCATTGTTGGTTATCATTTAATTTTTGCAATCGCTTATTAATATTACCACGTAAACTTTCAAAGGTGTGATTGGGGTAGCGGTGCAACCATTGTGCCTTGCGGCGCAATGAACTGGTGGCAATTGTTAGCGGTGCCAACAAATCAATAGATGGATTTTTTATCACCATCCAATCATGATAATTGGCACGGGGCAATATGGCTGCAATAATAAGTCCTTGGGGCAATTGTGTAGGCACATCTTTTAATGAATGCACTGCTACATCAATTGTTTTTTGAAGCAATGCAATATCTAATGATTTTGTAAAAATGCCTTGAACTCCCATTTCGTATAGGGGTGAAATCAAATCAATATCGCCTTCACTTTTTATTTCAACAATTTCAGATGTGGTAAATGAACCCATTTTTTGTTGAACTAATTTGGCTTGCCATAAGGCTAACTGACTATCACGGGTGCCTATTTTAATGTTTGATTTCAACTAAAATGGAATGGTTAGTTTTTATAAAACGCTCAACAACTTCATCCATATTAATGGCTGATGTTGGCTTTAGTTTAATATCTTGAACTAATTGATTGATGGCTACATTGATTAGTTTGTTACGCTTTGCAATATCAAAATCCATTAAATGCGGACATTGATCCATCACATTTAATAATGTATTTTTTAGCTTCAAAATTTTATCTCGGTTTAAATAAACTTTCAACCAATCATTAAATTCATTAATATTTTTTGAAACAATCTCTTCCGCCAAAGGCAAAAAGAATTTACGTTTTTCTAATGTTTTATCTAATAATTTTGAAATATCATCTAAGGTCATTACTTCAATATTTAATGTTGAAGCTACTGATGGTTCAATGCTTTGTGGCACACATAAATCCAACATCAAATTAATGTTTCCTTTATTAAAATTTTGTGTTGTAAATAAAAAATCATTTGGCGCAGCACATACTAAAATGGCTTGAAATTTTTCAGATTGAGTTATTGCTTGCTGATAAGGTATTGCTTTATAACCCAATATGTTAGCCAGTTTTTCAGCTTTTGAACCAGTACGGTTCGCTAAAGTTACTTGTGCATTAGGTAAATAATTTTTGATATTTTTTGCCACATTAGTACCAAAATTACCAATGCCAATTACCAAAATTTCAATAGCCTTATTACCAAAGGTATTCATCAATTTTTCAACGGCAGCAAATGAAACTGATACCGTGCCTTTGCTTAAATCAGTATGTGTTTTTATTTCTTTTGATGATTGAACGCAAGTGTTGGTAAGGCGTTCAAAATAAGCACTCATTAAATTATTGCGCTTTGCATTTTTACAGGCATTTTTAAACTGACCTAAAACTTCATAATCGCCCAAAATTTGTGAATCTAACCCGGCGGCTACTGAAAAAATATGATTAAAGGCTTCTTGGCCTTGCTTTACAAACTGATATTGATTAAAAATTTCAAGGGGTTGGTTCACGGCTTCACAAAATATTTCTTTGGCAATTTGTGGTTCGCCAATGCCATACATCTCGGTTCGGTTGCAAGTATTTAAAAGTATAAAATCATTAAAACCAGCCTTGGTGGCCATTTGCATACATTGTATTTGCAAATCTTCATTCAATGAAAAATCGCTTCTGATACCTACATCAGAATTTTTGAAATTAACCCCCACCGCAAAATATTGTGCTACACTAAATTCAAATTCGTTATTCGGCTCCATTACTTTTTGCTAAAATGCGGAGCAAATGTAAAGTATCAATATCAAAAATCAATAGGATTATTGTTAGATTTTAAGAACAAAATCAAGCTTTGCTATAATTGTGTTTTACAAAAAATAATTTTTCAGAAAATTAAGCAGTATAAAATTACCTTTGTACAAATTATCATCCATGGGATTTTTTGATTTTTTTAAAGGCAAAAAGGAAGACACCGAATCATTGAACAAAGGTTTGGAAAAAACCAAAGAAAGTTTTTTAGGCAAACTTACTAAAGCCATTGTTGGTAAAGCATCTATTGATGATGAAGTGCTTGATAACTTGGAGGAAATTTTAATTGGGGCCGATGTGGGTATTGATACCACTACTTTAATCATCGATAAAATTCAGCATCGTGTTGCTAAAGATAAATATGTGAATATTTCAGAATTAAATGCCATTTTAAAAGAAGAAATTTTATCCATATTTGCCAATAAACCCACCATTGAAAGCAATTTGCAAACATCAGCTACCCCTTATGTAATAATGGTTGTAGGCGTAAATGGTGTAGGCAAAACCACTACCATTGGCAAACTATCAAATAAATTTAAATCAGCCGGCAAAAATGTAGTACTGGGCGCAGCCGATACCTTTAGAGCCGCCGCCGTTGAACAATTAAATATTTGGGCTACCCGTGTTGGCGTTGATATTGTAAAACAACAACAAGGCGCTGACCCAAGTGCTGTAGCTTTTGATACCGTACAAAGTGCCGTAGCCAATAAAAAAGATATTGCCATTATTGATACTGCTGGCCGATTGCATAACAAAATAAATTTGATGAATGAGTTAAGTAAAATCAAAAGGGTGATGCAAAAGGTAAGAGATGATGCACCCAATGAAGTTTTATTAGTGTTAGATGCTAGTACTGGGCAAAATGCTATTGAACAAGCAAAGCAATTTACTGCTGTTACGGATGTTACTGGCATTGTACTTACTAAATTAGATGGTACAGCAAAAGGCGGTGTAGTGCTGGCCATTGCTCACCAATTTAATATACCCGTACGATATATTGGCGTTGGTGAAAAAATGGAGGATTTACAAGTGTTTGATGCCAAAACTTATGTTGATGGCTTATTTGGTGAATAGTTATAATAGGGCAGGCATTTTACTGTATCCAATAATTTTTTTGAAATGATGA
>JBEANU010000338.1:0-4575 GCA_041165265.1 Bacteroidota bacterium
ACGATATTGTTAAAAGAAATGGAATAAAAGTTACAATTGAAAATCAGGAAATTGATTCTATTACTCTTCAAAAATCATTGTTAAATATTTTTTCAAGCAATAATGATTTAAAACCATTGTCTACTGATTTTGATTTTCTTCATAGCAATTGGAATAAAGGATTTTTCATAAATGCTGAGGCTTATGAGCGAATGTTAAATACCAATAGCTTTATGCTAACGCCTTATAGATTTGACGCTTCTTCTCTTTACAGCTTGCATCAACTCTATTTTATAAAGGATCAACTTTTTTTTGATATACTAAGCAGCTTTAAATCTATCTTTCCAACAATAAGCGATATTGATTTTGAAATACTACCAAATGCAGCAGAGAGAGGCGATATAGCACTTTTAAGGTTAAAAGATAACGGTATTTGGGTAACTCAAAATTTGATTTCTTTGGGAATGCTTAAAACATTGCAACTTCTCGTTAAAATAAAAACTACTCCTCCAGAAGCAGTTGTATTAATAGATGAATTTGAAAACAGTCTTGGTATAAATTGTATTGATAAAATAGCTGACGAATTGATGAATTTAGAACATCCTTTTCAAATGATTTTCACCAGTCATCATGCCGATATTATCAGTAAAATACCAGTTGAACATTGGCGTATTGTGCAACGAAAAGGCAGTGTGGTAAAGCTTCACAAGGCTGAAGAATTTAAAATTGGAACATCTAAGCATTCAGCATATTCCAACTTATTAAATAATCCCCAATTCGAAAAAAGTATTCAATAATGAATCTATACTTTTTAGTTGAAGGAGAAGAAACCGAAAAAGAAGTTTACCCTGCATGGTTAGGCTTGCTTAACCCTGAATTACAAAGAGTTTATTCTATTCAAGACATTTCCAAAAATAATTATTACTTGCAAGCCGCAAATGGCAAAGATGCAATGCTAGGAAGAATTTTAGTGGCTACTATTGACAATATTAATAGTTCAAATTTTAATTACTTAGTTCTTTGCATTGACACCGATAATATTGCCGTGGAAGATAAAATTAATGAAGTCAACGATAAGATTAATGATGCTCTTAAAAAATTAAATTTCAAGAAAATAAATGCAGAAGTGGTAATCGTTCCACAAATTAAATGTATTGAATCTTGGTTTTTAGGTAATAAAGAAATGTATCCTGAAAACTTTGAAAACTCTGATTTTGAAAAATTCCACCAGCACTTTAATGTTTCAGAAAATAATCCCGAAATAATGATTGCTCCAGATTGGGTTTCTGATACTGATGCTTGGTTTCATGAAAGATACTTGCGAAATTTGTTTAAGCAAAAAAAAGGTGGAGCATTTACATACAACAAATCAAAACCAGGCATAGTAAAAGACGAAGACTATTTAAAAAATTTAATTTTAAGAGCCAATGATGGCAACAATCATATTCAATCATTCAAATTGTTTTATGATTTTTGCCAAGAAATAAAAAACAAAATTCAAGCTAATCAACCATGAACAAAACAGAAATATTACAAAATAAAATAGCAGAAGCAAAATTAGGTGGTGGACAAAAACGTATTGATGCGCAACATAAAAAAGGCAAACTAACTGCTCGTGAAAGAGTAGAATTGTTGATGGATGAAAATTCATTTGAAGAAATCGGGATGATGGTTACTCATCGCAGCAAAGATTTTGGAATGGAAAATGAAATCTATTTAGGCGATGGTGTGGTAACTGGTTATGGCACTATCAACGGGCGTTTGACCTACGTTTTCTCTCAAGATTTTACGGTGTTTGGTGGTTCGCTTTCTGAAACGCATGCAGAGAAAATTTGCAAAATAATGGACTTAGCTTTGAAAAATGGTGCACCATTAATCGGCTTGAATGATAGCGGTGGTGCAAGAATTCAAGAAGGTGTGGTTTCGTTGGGCGGTTATGCTGATATTTTTTATCGCAACACGATTGCTTCAGGTGTGATTCCGCAGTTATCTGCAATCATGGGACCATGCGCTGGTGGAGCGGTGTATTCACCAGCTTTGACCGATTTTATTTTGATGGTTGAAAATACGAGCTACATGTTTGTAACTGGTCCAAACGTAGTAAAGACAGTTACTCACGAAGAAGTGAGCAGCGAAGAATTAGGCGGTGCAGCAACGCATGCCAGCAAAAGTGGCGTTACGCATTTTGCAGTAGCGAACGAAGTGGAAGCCATTCAACACATCAAAAAATTGTTGAGTTATATTCCTCAAAATTGTGAAGAACAAGCACCTGTGTATCCTTATGAATTAAAGGCTTCGGAAAGCAGAGAAATTTTAAACTCAATTGTACCCGAAAATGCGAATCAACCTTATGACATGAGAGAAGTGATTGATGGTGTAGTGGATGAAAATTCATTTTTAGAAGTGCATAAAGATTGGGCAGAAAATATTGTAGTTGGTTTTGCACGAATTGGCGGAAGAAGTGTGGGTATTGTTGCCAATCAACCTGCGGTGTTGGCTGGTGTGTTAGATATTAATTCATCACGAAAAGCAGGACGATTTGTTCGTTTTTGTGATTGTTTCAATGTGCCTTTGTTGGTGTTGGTAGATGTGCCAGGATTTTTGCCGGGTACCGACCAAGAGTGGCATGGCATTATTTCCAACGGTGCAAAATTATTGTATGCTTTAAGTGAAGCCACTGTGCCGAAAGTAACGGTGATTACCCGTAAAGCTTATGGTGGTGCTTATGATGTGATGAATAGCAAACACATTGGCGCTGATATGAATTATGCTTGGCCTAATGCTGAAATTGCTGTGATGGGTGCAAAAGGTGCGGTGGAAATTATTTTCAAAAAAGAAATTGATGCAGCAAAAAATCCTGAAGAGGCATTAAAAGAAAAAACAGATGCTTATGCTGAAAAGTTTGCCAACCCCTATGGCGCAGCAGCTCGTGGGTTTATTGATGAAGTAATTTTGCCTTCACAAACCCGTGAAAAATTATTGAAAGCATTTAAAATGCTGGAAAATAAAGTGGTGAATTTACCGAGGAAAAAGCATGGGAATATTCCGTTGTGATAATTACATAATTTTCTTTACTCATTCCATTTATCCATCAAACAATCTATTGCTAACTCGTAGCCATTTATACCTAATCCAATTATTGCTCCGTCGCATTTTTCTGAAATCAAATCTTGTTTTCTATATTCTTCTCGTTGGTAAATATTACTGATATGAACTGAAATTACAGGAATTGAAATTGAAGATATTGCATCAGCAATAGCCACTGATGTATGAGAAAATCCTCCAGCATTTATGATCATTCCATTTGCTTTTGAAGTTTGAATGGCATCAATTATTTCGCCTTCAATATTCGATTGAAAAAAAGAAAAAGCAAGTTGAGGAAATGCGGTTTGCAAATTAGATTCAATAGTTTCTAAAGTCTCGTTCCCATAAATTTCAGGCTGACGTGTTCCTAGTAAATTCAAATTCGGGCCATTGATGATATGAATTGTATTGCTCATCTATTCTAAATCAGTACTTAATTTAAATCTACAAATTCGATTATTGCCTTTATCAGCCACGTAAATAGTTCGTTTGAAATAACATACGCCACTTGGCTTATTAAATTGAAATGGTCCATTGCCACTTCCACCAAATGATGCAATAATTTGTTTTGTAATTCCTGAATTTGCTGCTGGATTTACACCTTCAAAACCTTTAGGTGTAAACTGATATAATGAATCTGTTTCTTCATCAACCACAAATACATAACCTGTTGCATCGGGTGCTACAAATACATCACTAGGTTTTTTAAATCGGAATGATTCATACAAAAAACGATTTGCTTTTGTATCATCAAAATTTAACAATGCTTGGTTTTCGCCAAAGCTTGTGCCTGCATCTACATCATTAAATTCTTTAATTTGTAATACTTTATATTCTGCATTGGGCGCTTGTTGAACTAAATAAAACCAATTTGGGGCATCTACATATTGTTGTGGTGGCACTTGTGAAGTGGCTATGGAAGCCACATCCAAAGTGGATTTTAAATTGCTATTGCTTGAATTTAATCCATTGCAGTAGCCAATATTTGTTCCATTTTTATCAAAAATTAATATTGAATTATCTGGAATTGCAACGGTGGTAACTAAATTTTTTGGTCCTTTTCTACTTACATAAATTCTATTATCAGATAATGCGGCTAAACCAGTAAATTCAATTTGTTCATCGCCAATACCTCTAAAACCTTCGGTATTACGGGTTGCATCACAATATGGATGAATTAAAGTATCAACAAAAATAGGACCTGATGCAGATGAAGCGTTATAAAAATGATAAACAGCAGGTAGGTTTTCTAATGTTCCGTTGTTATCAATATCTTTTAAAATTCTTCCACTTACATAAGTATGTTGTCGTCTATCTTGAATAATATCGGTTGCTCCAGGTATTGAAATTTTTGCATGTTCTTGCCCTTTTAAATCTAAAATATGAACTCCATTATCATCAATTACATATACCATTTCATCAAAGCCTACAAACACATCTTTAGGGTTTGAAAAGCCTGACCAATAAGGCTGTACAGGCACATAACCAATATTTGTAGGATATAATTTAGGG
>JBEANU010000339.1:0-5938 GCA_041165265.1 Bacteroidota bacterium
GCCGATAAAAATTTTAGTTTATATAGTGACATAATTGAACTAGTGTAATTTTTTCATCACAAAAAAACAGCGACACAAAGATTTTAGATTAATCAGCGTTTGTGCACAACTCCTTTAGGAGTAAACTGTTCATAGAAATTAAGAATGTAGCTTGCTTCATAGCTCCATAGAAGCGGCATGAATAATAAAGTTTTAACCCTTAATTGTGTTAGCTGATTTGAAATACTAATTAACTAATGTGTTTAATGAAAATAAATTCAAAACAATTTATTAAGTTGATTAAATACTTGAGATAAATTGAACCAAACTTCTTTTGGCCACAGGCAATAAAGTTTCACGATATGGAATATTTTCTTTGAATTCAATCACAAATGTAGCCGGCGTTGGATTGTGCTTATTTGATTGTACTACATCATACTTTATTTTTTCATAAGTATTAGTAATAGTAAGTGGATATGATTTTACAAAATTTGTTTTCACTGCTCTGTAAGGCTTATCAGCATTGGTAAATATACTAAATTGATAATCGTACAATAAAACATTCTTTTTTACAAAATCACTGATAATAAAATAGCCATCATCTTTGTAAAGTGGTATTAAGCCTAATGAAAACACATGTAATTTGTGCTCCACATCTTCATAAATTTCAATACCTTTTTTTATTTCTGTTTCCATTTCGGGCAATGAATAATCAATGATGGATTGAATTTCATCAATTACATCATCAGCTTTTAATTGCTCAAAAACTAATTGCATGTTTTGCAAATCAATTTCTTTTACCTCCTTTTGAAAGCTGGCATCCATTTTTTCAATTTGATATTTTAATTGAATTAAATTTCGATGATGCTGAATTAAATCAGCAAACTGAGGATACAATTTTTCATTTTTAAAATTGCTATCAATATCTTTTAAATATGCAAGCAGTACGTACTTTTTGTATTCAAAGTCAATTGTACCTTCGGTTATCCAATTATTTGATAATGAAAACATGGCAGTAAAATTTTGTTGGTTAATACTTCAAGTTTACGAACTTAACTAATAAAAAGTTTTACGTAATTCAACTGATTTTTTTGAATACTTTTGAGCTTTAATTTTTTACAAAAATGATAAAAAAAATAACCATTTGCGGTGCCGGTACTATGGGCGCAGGCATTGCACAAGTGGCTGCACAGGCGGGTTTCACAACTTTTTTGTTTGATATAAATAGCGATGTATTAGCAAAAGCTAAAGCAGGCATTGAAAAAAATTTGAACACGGCAATTGAGAAAGGAAAATTATCTGAGCCTGAAAAGTTAGATGTTTTATCTAGATTAAAATTTGAATCAGATTTGAATAATTGCAAATGTGATATGGCAATTGAAGCCATTATTGAAAGAACAGATATCAAGCAAAAACTATTTACTCAATTAGCCGAGATAAATGGGAATGAAACTATATTAGCTAGCAACACCTCATCTTTATCCATTACTCAAATGGCAGCTCAAGTGCCTTATCCGGGCAGAGTTGTGGGAATGCATTTTTTTAATCCGGCTCATTTAATGAAATTGGTAGAGGTGGTAAGTGGCGCTGCTACAGATGAAAATATTGCAATTGTTACCAAAAATGTAGCTGAAAAAATGGGTAAAACAGTAGTAATGGCAAAGGATTCACCAGGGTTTATTGTGAACCGAGTTGCTAGGCATTATTATGTTGAAAGTTTAAAAATAGCCGAAGAAAATGTAGCTAGTATTTCAGCCATTGATGGTTTGTTGGAAAATGTTGGCTTTAAAATGGGGCCATTTAAATTAATGGATTTAATTGGCAATGATATTAATTACTCAGTTACCGAATCGTTGTTTAATGCATTTCATTACGATGCAAAATTTCGACCTAATCGTATTCAGCAACAAAAAGTGATGGCAGGTCATTTAGGCAAAAAAACTGGCAAAGGTTTTTACGATTATTTTAAATAATTTGATTTGAAACTCCCTTTTAAAATAGCACTTCGATACTTTTTTTCAAAAAAAAGTACCGCCGCCATCCAAGTATTAAATTGGATAACGGTAGGCGCCATTGCCGTTGGTACAGCAGCATTGATAATAGTTTTAAGTGTTTTCAATGGCTTTGAAGGATTGGTGATTTCATTATACCATTCATTTAATAGCGATTTAGAAATTACACCATTGCACAATAAAACATTTGTGGTAAGCGAAGCGCAAATGAAAAAAATAAAATCAATTACAGAGCTAAAATCAGTTTCGGCTTGTATTGAAGAAAATGCTTTGTTACGATTTCGTGACCAACAATTTATTGCCACATTACAAGGTGTTGATGATAATATTGAACAAACTTGTGATGTAGCAAAATGTATTTATAAAGGTAGATTTGATGTCAGTTCAGATACCCTTGATATCGAAAATAATGTAACGCAGCATCATGTAGTTTTAGGTGCAGGTGTGGCGCAATCATTAGGCTTACATGCTGATTTTGCTATTGAACCCATTCAATTGTACATTCCTAATCGTAAATCTGAAAACATAACGCTTGACCCTATGAATGCATTTCGATCAGAACGTGTGTATGGTGCAGGCTCGTTTGCTATTCAGCAAGATTTTGATATGAAATATGTTTTTGTTAATTATCAATTACTAAAAAATTTGTTGCAGTATGATAATGAAATTAGTTTGCTACGCATTGCCTTGAATAGTAAAAGCAATGAAGCATTGGCCAAAAAACAATTAGTTCAAATATTGGGTAATGATGTAATTATTAAAAATAGATATGAGCAAAATGAATTGATTTATAAGATAATGAAAATTGAAAAATGGGTGGTGTATAGCATTCTTTCATTCATTTTAATTATTGCATCATTTAATATGATTGGTAGCCTTAGTATGATTGCTATTGATAAGCAACGTGATATTAGCATATTGCAAACATTTGGCGCCAACTCAACTTTAATACTTCGTATATTTTTGTTGGAAGGGTTAATTGCCGCAGGGTTTGGCGCAATCATTGGGTTAGCATTGGGGGCAATAATTTGCGCTGCTCAAATTTATTTTAAGATAATAAAACTAGGCGGTAGTTCATTTGTGGTGGATGCATATCCAGTAATTATGCAATGGTTTGATTTTATTTTGGTGATAATAACCATATTATTAATAGGGCTAATTACAGCTTGGTTTCCAGCTCAAAAAGCTTCAAAACAAATGATGGATTTAAAAATTCATTGATGTTAAAAATGCTATTAATTCATTAAAACAATACCATTTCTTTTAATCCATTTAAAAATTCAGCAATAGTTTTTGGAAATCCAAACTCATTAATTTGTTGATTGGAAATAGTTTCAAACCCTGCAATGTTGTAGTTTTCAAGGTTGGGTAATTGCAACATATAAAATTGAATTAATAAATTTTGATGAGTAAGTGTTTGTTGCTTAATAATACCAGCCTTTATATTTTTTTTAAATCGAGGTTTTAAACTACCCAAAAATGGATGTTTATCAATGATAGATGGTTTTAAAATTTTATCAATTGAAAGATGTGATGATGTTTCAATTAAAGGCAATTGATAAAGGTTTTGCCAAATATCATTTTTAATTCTTTTTTCAATAATAATATTTTTTCCATCTGTAATAAAGAAAAAATTAAAGTACCTATTTTTTTTGCTGAGTTTTTTTTCTTTAATAGGCAAGTTGGCTACAATGCCCAATTTGAAAGCTTCACAACTATTTTTTAAAATGCAATTTATACAATCAGGGTTTTTAGGAATACATTGAGTAGCACCAAAATCCATCAATGCCTGATTGTATTTAGCGGCATGTTGCTTATCTAAAAATTTATTAGCTAATTGTTCAAATTTAATTTTGCCCGGTGTAGTATCAATAGGGGTTTCAATCCCTAAAACTCTACTTAAAACTCTATATACATTTCCATCAATTACAGCATGGGGTAAATCAAAAGCAAATGATGCAATAGCGGCTGCTGTATATTTTCCAATGCCTTTTAATTTCAATAATTCATCATACGATTCAGGAAATTTGTTGTTGTACTGAGTATGAATTAATCGGGCTGTAAGCAACATATTTTTTGCCCGTGAATAATAACCTAAGCCCTGCCAAAGGCGCATAATAGCATCATCATTGGCTAATGCAAAATCTGTTATGGTGGGGTATTTTTCAATAAATTGTTGATAATAGGGTAGGCCCTGTGCAACACGGGTTTGTTGCAAAATAATTTCACTTAACCATACTTTATAAGGATCTTTAACTCCTTTCCATGGCAAATCTCTATTTTGTTGGCTATGCCAATTAAATAAAGTTTTTCTAAAAAATTCAACATTCATAATGTGTATGAATGGTTATTTTACATACTTGCTGTAAGTTTTTAAAGCTTCGGCTTTAATTCGTTCACGGCGTTTGCTATCGTATTTTGATTCAAAATAACCACATACCGTTCCATCTTCACAACTGATTACATAGTGCAATAATTTTCCATCTTCAGTAGGAATTAATTTTACAAAAGCATAATCGGCATTTCCTTCAAATGCTTTACTGGCGCAGCTATCTGTTTCAACATATAAATATTCGTAAGGATACAAATTTTTCATTTTTGATTCATTATAAACCGATTCAGCAATATCGTTTTTATCAATCAATAATGTTTTACTTAATAAATTTTTTGCATTAGCTTGAATGTTCGCTTTAATTTCATTGGGTGATAAACCCTCCATGTGATTATATAAATCATATTGCATAGTATGAATTGCAAATACATCATCAAATAAACTAGGTGCCTGAAATGCAAGATTGGCGTAGGCTAAAGCTGGTTTGGTAGCAACCATATTTTCAGCTTGGCGCAATTCAAAATAACCAAAAGCTTCAGGTTTAGATAGTTTATTAAAAGGCAAAATTGCACTTTGAGGCGCACCTGGTTTTGGCGCACCATCTTGTTCATTCTGAAAAATATATTGTAATACTAAATAACCCTTATTGGTTTTACCTTTTGTAATTTTTTGTACTTCGGCCAACGATTTAAATTCGTAACGCTCAGTAAATTTCCACCACTTTTTAATAGCCGATTGTAAATCTGAATTAAATTTTCCCATATCTTTTTTTGCCAACTCAGCCTCTGCAACATTCTTTTTTAATTTAGCTTTCTTAGGGTCTTCAGCCATAATTACAACAAGTGTTATACGCTTTGATGCATCTTCATAAGCCTCTTTTTTATAAGGTTGTGTGGCTTGAGCTTTTACCAAGTTTGAACTGATGAAAAGGGAACAAAATAAAATAGCTACAATTTTTTTCATTTTAATATTGATTGTTGATGGCTTCAAAAGTATAAAAAATAGTTTAGGTTTCAATGCTGATATAAATACGTTGATTATGGCATCATTAATAGGTTTAATGATAAGTAGTTTTGTATTGTTAATAAAAATAGAAAAACAATGCAACCAGCAGATTACTAAATCTGATAACAATACAATATTTCAAACCCAATCAGCACAATCCAACAAGCCCACTGTAATGAACAGGCAGGGCTTGTTTGATTTTTATGTATTTTTGCCCAACCACCAATTATTAGTTGAATGAAAAATATACTGTTTTTATTGATTGTTTTTATGGCATCATGTTCCCATAATCGGGATGGTCAAAAACCTATTGCTCGTGTTGAGGATACATATCTTTATCCTTCTGATTTAGAGGGTTTGGTAAAACCTGGTACATCCACCAAAGATAGTATTTTGATGGTAAAAAATTTCATTTCAGATTGGATTCATCAACAGGTATTAGTGATAAAAGCACAAGAAAATATTGAGGTGGATAAAAAGGAATTGGATAAAAAAATTCAAGATTATAAAGAATCTATTTTAATCTATCAATATGAAAATGAAATTGTAAATCAAAAATTAGATACAATTGTTACTGATAAACAAGTAGAAGAATTTTATTTGGCACATA
>JBEANU010000340.1:0-5345 GCA_041165265.1 Bacteroidota bacterium
TTTCTTTTGTTGCTAATGATGGATCAAATGAATTTGTAGCATAATTATACTGATTATTCACCAATACTTTGCTGTAATCAATTCGTTTTTGGGTAAATCCTAATTGAGCACCAAAACTTAATTTATCACCAGTTTTTAATAACATGTGATAAGCCCCTGAAAGTAAAATTGAAAGATTCACTAATCTTCCAACTCCTGATTCATCATAGTACATTTGAATTCCTCCACCCCAAAAATTGTGTTGTTCAACAGCCGATTGCTTTATATCAATATCATAATGAGTGGGCTTAAAGTTGTGATCATAAGCAACTCCAATAGTTCTAAATGGCTCATTTGAAACTTTATACCATTGACTTCGGTAAACACCAGAAATTCTATCTACCTCAGTAAAATTACCTGTTAACGCAGGGTTTTGAAGCACTGGTGTTAAATAATATTGTGAAAAGTGAATATCTTGTGCCTTAATTTGAAAGGATACAATCAAAAGTAGGATGATATATAATTTTTTCACTGCTAAAGTTTAAGATTAAAAGTGATGCAAATATAATAATTAAAAATAAGTAGTTCATTCAAATTTTCGGTTCGAAATCAAGATTAAAATAATATTTTTTTCCATCCATTAAATAGTAAGGTGGTTCAAATGGCGGAAAATAAGTAGCTCTGATATGACGTTCAATTTTTTCTTTAGGCCAGCTTAAATCAATTTGTTTAATATTATTCATTTCACTTCGTAAATGAAAATTCTGTTTTCGATTTTTGAATTTTGTTTGAGGAATTGGGTTATAAATTTCATCAACAATATTTTTTAAAGTAGTTTGAAATAATTCAACAGAGCGGCGTTCGGTTTCATAATATAAATCTTTTACAAAAATATTTTTTGGAAGATGAAATCTATCTTCAAATAAAATTGCACCGTTATCAATACCACTTTCCAATTGATGAATAGTAGTGCCAAACTCTTTTGCTTTATCTAAAATAGCAAATGAAAATTGATTGCATCCTCTATAATCAGGCAATGGTGCCATGTGCAAATTCAAGGCAATTTGCTTTGCTTTTTTAATGTGTTTTGGTTTTAAAATTTCATGATACTGAACTGAATATAAAATATCACAGTAAGGAATTTTATCTAATGAATCAATGATTGAAATTTTGTTTTTCTCCGCTAATTTTTTAACACTTAATTTTTGATTAAACTTAGTATTATCATTTGTTAAAACACCAACAATTTTGTAGTTTAATTTTTTTTGTTGTTTGATTAAATACTTCAAACAATAAAACCCTATTGGCTTTGAGCCTAAGAATAAAATTTCTTTCATTTTAGTTACCACGTTTTGCGTTGTACTTTTTTTCTTTTAGTAAAGTAACAATTTTATCTCTGAAATCACCTTGCACAATAATTTCACCATCTTTCACCGAACCGCCAGTACCACATTTTGTTTTCAAAAACTTTCCTAATTCTGTTATTTCATCATCTGTTCCTTTAAACCCCAAAACAACTGTAACTGATTTGCCAGCACGATGTTTGGTTTCTAACCGAACAATTAAATTTTGCTTTTGGTCTTCAGCACTTTCTGGTGAAGCCAAATGTGCCAATTGGGCAAAATGTTCATTCATAAAATCCTTATTGGTGGAATAAACTAAGCTTCCATCGTTGTTCGTTTTGTTTTTTTTCATAATTGATTAAGTAATATTTTACACCTTCATTTACACCTTCATTTACACCTTCATTTACACCTTCATTTATTTTTGAATCAGCCAATTCCCTATTTTATCACTTCCCATTCTTTTAATTTTATTTAGCTCTTGTAATCTTCTAATTGTGCGCTCAATGGTACTTATACTCACTTTGATGGCAGTAGCTAATTCAGTCATAGTGATAGTATTATTTATTTCAATTAATTGCAAAATTTTATCTGCTGTTGTTCCTGTTAATTTAGTATAAGATGTGCTTGTAGTTTGAATTAAATTATTAAATTTGAAGGTAACAAAAAACTCAGTAGCATCAATACTAAATGAAGGAGTAGGGATATTTTCACTTCTACATTCATCCATCATTCTGATTGTGCCTCTACCCCATGATTCAATTAATCCTGCTCTGAAAAAACAATTGGCAATTGCAGGGTTATATGGTTTTGAAGGATGCTTAGATTTCAATCGGGCTACTGTCCAATCATCAGGTAATTGCCCATCATTCCAAATCATTAATTTATCTTCATACACACTAATTTGAATGGGAGCACCGCCGCTATAATCTTTATGAACTACAGCATTTAAAACTGCCTCACGAAGTGCAGGTTCCGGAATTTGATATTTTTCAATGCGATGTAATCCTTTATATGAAATAAATGCTTTAAGATATTTAGTTAATAATAATTGCATGGTTTGCTCCACTTGTTCAAATAAAGTTCCATGAACTTCATCTTGATAAATCAAATCAGCATCAGTACGAAAAAATCCAATTTTTATAAATGCGCCTGTAACGTACTTTTCAGGATTAGGGTGAAACAATAATGCAGTAGCCCTTTTGTAATAATTAGTATCTGTATGTAACAATAATTTTTCAATCAAAGCAATGGGTTTAAGTTTAGCATCATCAGTTGTTATTCGGTTGGCTGCTATTGCTTTTTCTTTAAAATATTTAAATGCTGATTTTGATAAATCTTTTATTGCAAGATTTGGCAAAGGAACACCATCCCATTTCACACCTTGTTTTTTTAAAATAAATTTATCTAATGATGCTCCTTTAAATTCTTGCTTGGTGCTTCCGCTTCTAAAAAAATATTGCCCTTTATAATTTATTGGATATGGATAAGCTTCAATTTTAATTTCTAAATAATGTAATTTACTTTTTGTTTTCAGATTTACATCTACTAAAATCCCTAAAATATCTTTTACTTTATTAGGAATTTCTTCTAATAATTTTTGAGCATTTTTCAATCCTGATACTTCGCCATTATCATTAATTCCAATATAAATTTTTCCGCCTTGTGAATTTGCAAAACCAGCAATCCATTTGATGTATTCATCGCTCCAATCACGTTTATACTCTATTTGTTGGTGTTCCATTTTTATTTTTATTTTAAATCTTACAAATAATTTTTATAAAAATTCAAATTAATCATTACATCCAAACCCATAACGATTGGGGATTTATTTTAATTTCCACTTTGTTTTTATAGTGCATCGGTTCACCATCTTTTTGCCAATGTACATCATCCGGAAATTCAATTGTAGCTTCTTTACAATCTATCAAATCATAAAAAGCATTCGATTTTAATTTACCAGAAAAACCATCAAATAAAAGTTTAGCTCCTGATAAAATACCAAATGGTTTCAAAATGCAACAATGCATCAGCCCATCTTGCAAATCAGCTGTGGGAGCTATTTTTAAGCCACTTCCAAATTGTTGTGAATTAGCAAATGCTATCATAAATGCATCCGTATTTATTGATTTACCATCAACAACTATTTGATAATAACGAGGCTTGTAACCAAAAAATTTCTGTGATGAAATAGTAACGTATTTTGCAATTCCTCTTTTTTTTGTTTTGCTAAATTCATGTGCCACTAAACCATCAAACCCAACACCTGAAGCACTTACAAAGGTTTCGTTGTTAATCAAACAAGTATCAATCAAATCTTTTTTACCTAAATTAATTGTAGCAATTGCTTTTTCAACTGATAATGGTAATCTTAAATGCCGAGCCAATCCATTGCCCGAACCCATTGGTATTATTGCCAAACATGTTGTTGAATTTATTAACCCTGCGGCTGCTTCATTAATGGAGCCATCACCACCTGCAATAGCTACAATATCAATATTATTTTGAGATGCATTTTGGGCTAATATTTTTGCATGACCTGCATATTCAGTTTTTGAAATCGTAATTTCAAATTTTTCTGAATCAATAATTTTATTAATTAATTCAGGAAGATGCACTTTTTGTTGAGTTCCTGACTTGGGATTAATGATAAATTCAATCTTAATTTTTGGGCTCACTATTTATTTTAGTTTTGAATAAAATTAATTTTCATCTTTACCGAACAAATTTAGATAAAGCAAACCAACATTTTAATAGTAGTATGAATATAATTGGAATAATTCCTTCAAGATATGGTAGTACCCGTTTTCCGGGCAAACCATTGGTTGATATTAAAGGCAAGCCTATGATACAACGAGTGTATGAACAAGCTTGTAAGGCAAATTTATTAAGTGATGTAATTGTAGCTACTGATGATGAGCGCATTTATAATGTTATTGAATCAATAGGAGGAAAAGTGATGTACACCACTGCTCATCATCAATCAGGTACTGATAGATGTTATGAAATTGCTCAAAAAATAAATGCTGATGCTTACATTAATATTCAGGGCGATGAACCTTTTATTCAGCCGGAACAAATTAATCAATTAGCTGAAAAATTGAAGGACGTTCCTAAAGAAACAGGTATTGCTACTTTGATAAAACCCATAAAAAAAGAGGATGAATTGGAACTTTTGAACAATCCAAATATTATTAAAGTAGTAATTAATAGACACTCAAAAGCACTTTATTTTTCACGAAATGCAATTCCGTTTTGTAGAAACAAATCTGCTGAAGTTCAATTCTATAAACATATAGGGATGTATGGATACATGAAAAATGCACTCATTTCAATAGCTAATTTTCAACCATCTATGTTAGAGAATGTTGAACAATTGGAACAATTACGGTGGTTAGAAAATGGATTGGAAATATATTGTTCACAAACTATGTTGGAAACTCATTCAATTGATATAATTGAAGATTTAAAAAAAATTTAATATCATTGCATTGCCTTTTAGGTTTTCTTAACGCAAGTTAGGAGCAATATTATTAAACCACTAATAGCCTTTAGGGCAAAGGGCAGTCAGCAATGGCTGCCTTTTTCTTTTTAGTATTTATAAATTGTCATAAAATAAATAGCATTTCATTTTCAACTTGTATGTTTGCAAAATGCAAATTAATACCAAAGGAATTTTAATTGAAAATAGTATTACGCCACATTTGGTAATCACCAATGATGTACAGTTTTCACTAAAAAATTATAACGGTAGTTGGGGACTAATGAATAAAAAAATAGTACTAGTTTCATTAGTGCAGCAATCAATTATTAATGATACTGAGCTTTTAGGTAGAGCCATAAATGCATCTGAAAATTATTCAAAAGATGATTTTTTTTACCTCCCCATTACCTTATTTCAACTACCATCATTGTTGCAATTAATTGAAAATACAGGTGCTGAAAAAATACTTTTTTTTGGTATTCAACCACATCAAGTTAATTTATATTGGCAAGTTGTGCCAACACTGCCCATTAAAATAA
>JBEANU010000341.1:0-6236 GCA_041165265.1 Bacteroidota bacterium
TAAATATTTCAAAAGTTGGTGGTAAAGTTGAAATGGCATCTATCCGAGTTGCTAATGAAGAGTTTGCTAATGCTCGTACTTGTTCGCCAACCATTATTATATGCGATGCTGCTGATAAAAAGGTGTATGAACAAGAATTATTTGGGCCAATTGTAATTTTTATTAAAACTAAATCAACCAATCAATCCATTGAATTAGCAAAGGGAATGTGTAAAAATCATGGCGCTATTACATGTGCTGCTTACACTACAAATAACGAAACAGCTGAATTGATTGAAAACGAAATGAATAGTGTTTTTGCACCAGTAAGTTTTAATTTAACTGGCTTTATTTGGGTAAACCAACATGCTTCATTCAGTGATTTTCATGTAACAGGTGGCAACCCTGCTGGTAATGCATCATTCACCAATGCTGACTTTATTAACCGAAGATTTGTGTGGGTGGGTAATAGAAAAATGAATTAAGGCTTTAGCGATTTTTTAAAAAGAAATATGGCTGAGTACTTAATATTGTTATCCTTTCAGAGAAGCGTTATTATGTTATTGAGTTACTAAGTTATTTTAAGAAAGGTATTCTCCTCCTCAATAACACAATAGCCTATTAACCCAATAACTTTATAAAATATTGCTTGACATTTTTTACTTAGTACTTAACCGTAAATTTTAAATAAGTGGTGATTATGCTTGATGCATGGTCACCACTTTTCCTTTTTCAAGGCTAAATATTTCAAAATCTTTATTGGCTTTGCGTAATGATTTTTCTAATCTGTTTTTATCTGTATCGCTAATAAATATTTGTGAATCAGCAGGTAAAATTTTCATTAATTCATCTGCTCTTTCAGCATCTAATCTATCAAAAAAATCATCAATTAATAAAAACGGATTTTTGTTTAAGGTTTGTTTTATAAAATCAAACTGTGCTAATTTCAAGCTGATAATAAATGATTTTTGCTGCCCTTGTGAGCCAAATTTTTTAATAGGTTGATGATTCATTTCAAACCTTAAATCATCTTTATGTATGCCACTATTGGTGCGTTGTGTGATTAAATCTTTTTGTAAATTGGCTTGAAGTAAGATTTTAAAATCTGCGGTTTTTAAATCGCTTTCATAGGTAATTGTAATTTGCTCATTGTTATTGCAAAGTGCTGCATACTTTTGCTGGGCAATGGCTTGCAGCAGCGGTATAGTTTTATTTCGGATGGAAAAAATTAACGGGGCTATGGCAATTAATTGTTCATCATAGGTATGCAATAACTCTAAATTTTGTTTTTGCTGTTTGGCAAATTGTTTTAATAATGCATTGCGTTGCAAAATGATTTTGTTGTATGCCATTAATTTTTCAAGGTATACTGAATTAGTTTGAGAAATTAAATTATCTAAAAATTTGCGGCGCAGTTCAGCACCTTCTAAAATTAATTCATTATCAAACGGCGTAATCATTACGGCAGGAAACTTACCAATATGCTCACTTATTTTTTCATATACTGATTGATTTAATAAAAATTCTTTTTTACCATTTAAAGGCTGTTTGCACACAATTTCAATTACATCATTATTGTTGTTGCTTAGCTTCCCCATTAATCTAAAAAAGTCGTGTTCATGCAGTACATTCAAATTATCGTTGGTATTAAAATAACTTTTTGATATGCATAAATAATAGATAGCATCTAAAATATTAGTTTTACCTACTCCATTTAAACCGGTAAAACAAATTATTTTTTTATCAAACTTTAATAAGGTTTGAGAATGGTTTTTAAACTGTATAATTTGAAGTTGATGAAATTGCACTTTGTAAAAGTAGTTGCTTAATTATAAAACCAATGAACATTTATTTTAGAAAAGTGTTTATTATTAAATTTCGGTAAATCAATTTTCGAATTATTTTTGCGGAATCAAATTTTAAACAAATAAATTAAAAATAAAATGGCACTAGTATTTACAGATGCAAACTTCGATAGCGAAGTAATGAAAAGCGATAAAGTAGCTTTGGTTGATTTTTGGGCTGAATGGTGTGGCCCTTGTAGGATGATTGGTCCTACGGTTGAACAATTAGCCACAGAGTATGAGGGAAAAGCAAAAATTGGCAAATTGAATGTGGATGAAAACCCGAATATTTCAATGCAATTTGGCATCCGAAATATTCCTGCAATTTTGTTCATTAAAAATGGTGAAGTGGTGGATAAACAAATTGGCGCTGCTCCTAAAGCTGCTATTGAAGCTAAATTAAAGGCTCACTTATAATATTTAGTTTGAAATGTATTAAAATCCTGAAATGCAATTTGTGTTTCAGGATTTTTTATTTTTTATCAGCAATCATTTTATTAACACGGTACACAAACCAAATACTGATAAGGATTAAAATAGCTACCAAATAGCCCAAAGTATCAAAATGTTCCAACGGTGATGTATTGGATTGTTGATGCACAATAAACCCTGCTAAAATAGCTGATAAGCCACCTGCAATTTGTTGTAATGATGATGTAATGCTCATAAATGCACCACGATTTTGCATTTCAGGAATGCTAGTGTTTAAAGTTGTTGCAGGTATTATGCGGCTCATTATTCCCATAAATAAAAGCATATTCACTACTATTACTTGCCAAAGCGGCACTATATGCATATTGGTATAAATTACTACCATCAACACAGCAATAATGGAACCTATTGCAAACAAAATAAACTTATTAAATTTATCACTCAGTTTGCCTATTAACGGCATAATGATAATAGATGAAATGCCTGTGAACATAAACACTAAGGGCAATTGTTTTTGTGAAATATGAACATTGTTTACTAAAAACGAACTGCTAAAAGGCATTAGCATAAAACCACCAATGGCCAAAAATGCAGTGGCTAAAAAACCTGTTTGATGCCTAGGGTTGGCAAGTGTATGCCATAAATGTAAAAATGGATTTTTATCGGATTTGATTTTTAGATGTTCCGTAATGGGGCTTAATTTAAAAGCAATTGCTACAAAAATTAAAATAGTAATAATTACTATCATTAAAAAAGTAGCATGCCAGCCATAATGATTGGCTACAAAAATACCTGCCGGAATGCCTATAATCTGGCTTCCTGCAAATGCCATTTGTACCATACCCATTACTCTGCCTCGTTGATTAATAGCAAATAAATCTGCTACAATAGCTAATGAAATTGAGCCAATTACACCACCAAATAAACCGGTGATAATTCTTGCCAGTAATAAGGTATAATAATTATTGGCAATGCCGCACATTAAAGTTCCTAAAATAAAACCAGCATAAAAAAATAGTAGTATTTTTTTTCTATCAAATTTATCTGCAAAGCCTGCTGCTAAAATACCTGATGCACCAGCGCTAAAAGCATAGGATGAAACTATAAATCCAAATTGTGAAGTTGAGATGTGAAGCGTTTTCATCAGTACATCACCTAATGGTGAAATAATCATAAAATCAAGAACAATAGTAAATTGTAAAAGTGCTAAAATGATAACTAAAAATAATTGATAGCCTGTAAATGATGCAGGTTTTTGAGTGGTATTTGTCATTAAATTATATTGAAAAAAAGTAGATTGAAATGGATTGGTAATATAGATGTTTCCTTAATAATTAGGCATCAATTACGAATAATATTTAGTTAATTATTCTGTACCGTATTCGCTAATTAACCAAACTAGCATTGCCATGGCTGCGCCGCCCATTTCCAATTCACGTTTGTTCACGTTTTCAAATTTGTCATTAGCTGTATGATGATAATCAAAATAGCGTTGCCCATCCACATCTAATTCAATCAAACAAGTATTCAAATCTTTTAACTGACTTACATCTGCGCCACCATTGCCGCCTTTATTCCATTTGGTAATATGATAAGGTACAAACAATTCTTGCCATGAATAAATTTTATCAATTGCAGTTTTGTTTTTTCCACCAATACTAAAACCTTCGGGCGTAAACCCTCCACCATCGCTTTCAAAAGCAGCAATAAATTTTTTATTGCTTTGTTTGGCATCATCGGCATAAGCTTTGCCGCCACGTCCGCCATTTTCTTCATTCATAAAAGCTACAGCACGTATTGTACGTTTTGGTTTTATGCCCAATGCTTTTATTATTCTTAATACTTCAATACTTTGCATTACACCTGTGCCATCATCGTGTGCACCTTCTGATAAATCCCACGAATCTAAATGCCCACCAACAGTAATAATTTCATCCGGAAATTCAGTGCCTTTAATTTCACCAACCACATTAGCCGATAATTCTTCAGGTAAAGTTTTGCAATCCATTTCCATAAAAAATTCAACGTCATAATTACCTGATAAAGCATAATGTAAAATATCAGCATCCATAGTAGCTATTGACATGGCTGGAATATGCTGAATAGTATCTTCATAATGCATTACACCAGTATGCGGAAACATATCATGTGAGTGTGTTGAACTACGAACCAAAACGGCTAAAGCTCCGTATTTTGCTGCTCTGAAAGCACCAGCCCAACGCTGATCAACGGCATGACCATAACCTGAACCAGCACTTGGGTCAGTAGGATCCATAGGACGATTTAAGAAAACTATTTTACCTTTTATTTTTCCTTCTTTACCCATTGAATCTAATTGTTTCCATCGTGTAATTTCAATAATAGGTGCTTTCAAACCATTTATTGGTGTAGCATCTGAGCCACCTAATGCACATACATTTACAGGCATGGGCGATAAACCTTTTCTATAAATAATACCTTCTTCTTTTTTACCACGTACCCAATGCGGAACCAAACACAATTGTTTAAATGCAGTATCAGCGCCCATTTCCTTCATTAACATGTGTGTATATTCAACCGCTTCATAGGCTTGTGGTGAGCCACTTAATCTACCACCTATTTGCTTACATAAATGTTCTAAATTTTTATAACTCTGCCCATGCAACATGGCTTCAGCAAATATTTTGCGAAGCATGATTGAATCAGTTGTTTGAGCTTTTAAATTGAAACTTGTAAAACAAATGAACAATAGAAAAATTATTTTTTTCATGAATTAAAATAGATTGATTTTAGAAAATAAAGGTAGAAAAAAAATCCTGACAGGTTTCAAAAACCTGTCAGGATTAAACGCAGAAATAAAATAGATTGAAATTAGAAAATAAAGGCAGAAAAAAATCCTTCTATGTTTCAAAAACCTGTCAGGATTAAACGTAGAAATAAAATAGATTGAAATTAGAAAATAAAGGCAGAAAAAAATCCTTCTATGTTTCAAAAACCTGTCAGGATTAAAACTCCTTTCAATTTGATTACTTTAAATAACACAATTGAATTATTTTAGCGGTCTGAAAAAAAATCTATTATGATTCAACAAATTTTATTCGTGTTGCTTTCGGCTGTAGCTGTTTATTTTTTTACCAAAAAAGTAATGAGCATTCGCCGCAATATTTTGTTAGGAAAAGATGAAAAACTAAATGACAACCCTAAGCTGCGTTGGAAGAATATGTTGTTGTTTGCAGTTGGACAAAAAAAGATGTTCAAAAACCCATTGGTGGCTGTTTTACACTTATTTGTGTATGTGGGTTTTGTTGTAATTAATATTGAAATGTTAGAGATATTTTTAGATGGCGTATTAGGCACTCACCGTTTATTTTTACCATTATTGGGCACTACACTTTATTCCGTATTAATTTCTTCATTCGAGTTTTTAGCGGTTGCGGTAATAATTGGTTGTGTAATATTTTTAATCAGAAGAAATATTACAAAAGTAAATCGATTTACTAAACCTGAATTAAAAGGCTTTCCATTTAAGGATGCCAACTATATTTTGATTACTGAAATTATTTTGATGCTTTTGTTTTTAAAAATGAATGCCATTGATCAAGTTTTACAAGGCAGAGGTGTTGAACATTACAGAGCAACAGGTTCGTTTTTATTTTCATCACATGCTTCAGGATTATTGCAAGGTTACTCCACTGAATTTTTAGAATTAACAGAACGAACTTGTTGGTGGTTGCACATTGCAGGCATTTTTGCTTTCTTAAATTATTTGCCATACTCCAAACATTTGCATATCATTTTAGCTTTTCCAAATTCATTTTTTGCTAGATTAAATGCTATTGGTCAAATGGAAAATATGCCTTTGATTCAAAAAGAAGTAGTGCTTTCTTTTCAACCTGAACGTGCTGCTGAATTTCCTGACGATGATGCACCCTTAAAATTTGGAGCTAAAGATGTGAAGGATTTAAGCTGGAAAAGTTTGATGGATGCTTATAGTTGTACAGA